>JARGFV010000009.1 GCA_029210545.1 bacterium | reverse complement strand
ATTTGTGAGGAAAGGGAAAACGACGCTTTTCCCTTTCCGTGGAGCAAAAAGTCCCGGATTGGACTTTTTGCGACCCTGTCAAGGTCAGCAAATCAGCATCGTATCGACCGCTGAACGGGTCGGGACGATGTCGGGAGGGAAAATGCGCACCAGAGTCAAAACAAAACTTGTTATCGTGCTGGCGGTTCTCGTCGTAGCCCTTGTTTCGGTGACCCCGTCTCTGACGGGATCCCTGCCCGGCTGGTGGACCAAGGTCCTGCCTTCCAAGGCTGTCCAGCTGGGTCTCGACCTCAAGGGAGGGATGGAGCTCCTCCTCGAAGTGCAAACCGAAGAGGCCGTGAACAACGCGTTGAGCCGTATGGCTTCCGATCTGAAAACATCTTTCAAGGAAAAGAATATCCGGCTCAACAGGGCGGAGACCGTCGGTTTTAACCGGCTCCTGGTCGAGGTCCGAAGGGACAAGTACCGGGACGAGGCGGCTGCCGCCATCCGTGAGATGTTCCCCGGGACAGTCGTCACCGAGGAGACCGAGACACGCCTGGCGGTAAGCTACCCGGAAACCGAAGTGGCCCGTCTTCAGGAGAACGCCGTCGTCCAGGCTGTCGAGACTATCCGGAGCCGGGTGGACGAGTTCGGCGTTTCCGAACCGACCATCCTGCAGCAGGGCACTAAGCGGATCCTCATCCAGCTGCCCGGGGTGGACGATCCCCAGCGGGCCATCCAGCTGGTCAAGAGGACGGCGGTTCTCAAGTTCATGCTGGTCAACGAGACCGCTTCCGCGGACAGCGTTCCCCAGGGTGACGTTGTCCGTTACGGCACGAATTATGACCCCGCGACCCGCACGACCCAGCGCACACCGTACGTCCTGAGGGACCGGGTGCTGCTGACCGGCGACACCATCAAGGATGCCAGGGTCCGTTACGATTCCCAGTTCGGTCAGGCTTACGTGTCCCTGACCTTCGACAGCACAGGCGCCCGGATCTTCGAGCAGGTCACCGGTGACCACGTCAAGGAGAGGCTGGCCATCGTCCTTGACGACAACGTCTATTCCGCGCCCGTCATCCAGGAGAGGATCCCGGGCGGCGAGGCCCAGATCACAGGAAGTTTCACGCCGGAGGAGGCCAGCGACCTGGCCATCGTTCTCAGGGCGGGGAGTCTCCCGGCGCCGGTCAAGATCCTCCAGAAGTGGACCGTGAGCCCGTCCCTCGGATCCGATTCCATCAGGAAAGGGCTGATGTCCATCCTGTTCGGGTTCTCCCTTGTCATCGTGTTCATGGTCTTCTACTTCCGGATCTCAGGATTTATCGCCAATACCGCTCTTGTCCTGAACCTCGTTATCATCATGGCGGCTCTGGCCCTTTTCCAGGCCACCTTGACCCTTCCCGGCATCGCCGGCATCGTGCTCACCATAGGCATGGCGGTGGACGCCAACGTGCTGATCTTCGAGCGCATCAAGGAGGAGCTCAGGTCAGGCAAGACGGTGAGGGCTGCCGTGGACGGGGGCTACAGCAAGGCTTTCCTCACCATCGTGGACGCCAATGTGACGACCCTCATCGCCGCCCTGGTCCTGTTCCAGTTCGGTACGGGGCAGGTCAAGGGTTTCGCGGTCACCCTGAGCATCGGTGTGCTCACCAGCATGTTCACCGCGATCTTCGTCAGCAGAACCATTTTCGAATCCTACCTCGAGAACAGAACCCTGGAAGAGCTCAGTATCTGAGCGCAGGAGGCATCAGGCTGCAATGGATTTTATAAAACCCAATATCAATATCAATTTCGTCGGCAAGAGGCGGACAGCTCTCATCATCTCTCTAGTGGCGCTGCTCATCGGCGTCGGTTCACTGGTCCTGAAAGGCGGGCCCCGGTATGGCATCGATTTCGCCGGAGGCACCCTGGTCCAGGTGAAATTTACCGATGCGCCGGACGTGGGCCGGATCAGGGACGTTCTCACTGACAAGGGGATGGGCTCGGCAGTCATCCAGTCCCTGGGCGAGGAGAAGGTCTCAATCAGGGTCAAGAGCGAGGAAGGACAGATCGACACCGCCTCCGACGACGTTTTTGCCGTCCTGGCGGAGCAGTTCGGTCCGGACAGCGTTTCCCTGGAACTCGTGGAGATGGTGGGTCCCCAGGTCGGCGCCGATATGCGACGCAAGGGTATGCTTTCCATGCTCTACGCCATGGTGGGGATCCTGATCTATATCACCCTCAGGTTCCAGTTCCGCTTCGCAATGGGGGCCATCGCCGCGTTGATCCACGACATCATCATCACCATCGGGGTGTTCTCACTTTTTGACAAGGAGTTCACATTGCCGGTCATCGCGGCCCTCCTCACGATCATCGGTTACTCCCTGAACGACACCATCGTCGTGTACGACCGGATCCGTGAGAACATACGGCGTACACCCAAGGACATGCTGGCCTCCGTCATCAACACCAGCATCAACCAGACCCTCAGCCGGACGATCCTCACCTCGGGGACCACCCTGCTCGTTGTCATCTGCCTGTTCGTCCTGGGCGGGGAGGTGATCCACGACTTCTCCTTCGCCCTGCTGGTGGGCGTCGTGGTCGGCACTTACTCGTCCATATACATTGCCAGCCCCATGCTCCTTCTGGGAGGGCGGGGTGAAAGGGCAGCCAGGACCTCCGCCAGACAGGGATAGCATTGCTGACCTTCCTCACCTGGCTTCTCTTCGGGAGCGTCCTCATCCTGGCGCTCCCGCTTCAGTTGCTGGGCCTGCCCGGGACCTGGCTGCTGCTGGCCGGCGCCGCCTTGTTCCGGTGGGCGACCGGTCCCGCATGGCTGGAATATCACACCCTCATCGTCCTGCTCATCATGGCCGTCACCGGGGAGTTCCTGGAGTTTTTCACCGCCATCAGGGGTGCCAGGTCCGGACCCGAGGTCAGGGGCGGTGTCGCGGCATCCATCGTGGGCGCTCTCGCGGGCGGTCTGCTCGGAGCCCCGGTCCTTTTCGGTCTCGGGGCCATCCCGGGAATGGCCGTCGGGGCCTGGTGCGCGGTTTTTATCGTGGCGTTGGGGGGAGGACACGACCGCGCTGATGCCGCCCGGGCGGCCCTGGGAGCGCTGACGGGGAGGCTCAAGGGCACGGTTGCCAAGATGATGGTCGCGGCCACCATGGTTGCGGTCATCATCACTTCGCTGATAATGTGATAAGTCAGAACGAAGTACGATGAGCGAAGAGCGAAAGGAAACGATGCCTCGCGCCTGGAGCTTTGCGCTTCGAACTGGAAAATATTATGACTGTCGACCAAAAAAAATGGGAGGTAAGGCAGCAGGATCCGGAAAAGGCCCGGGCCCTTGCGGATGCTCTTGGCACAACCCCCCTGGTGGGACAGCTCCTCATGAACCGCGGGTTTGAAGATGTGGAGATGGCCCGCGGGTTTCTTAACTCCCACCTGGGGGATCTCGCGGATCCGTACCTCCTTTATGATATGGACAAGGCCGTCCAGAGGATCGTGGATGCCATGGACCGGGAAGAGAAAGTCCTGGTTTACGGAGACTACGACGTGGACGGGGTTACGGCCACTTCCCTCATCCTTCTTTTTCTCAGGGACCTCGGTTTTTCCACGTACTATTACATCCCCAACCGGGTGGAGGAGGGGTATGGTGTCAACCTGGAGAGCCTAAGAAAGTTCGGAGAGCAGGGGATAAGCCTCGTTATCACCGTGGACTGCGGCATCTCTTCGGTCGATGAGATCGCCTTCGCCGGCTCCCTGGGGATGGACGTCATCGTGACGGATCACCACGAACCTCCGGGTACCCTTCCCGAGGCGGCAGCGCTCATCAACCCGTTGCTTACCGACTGCTCTTTCCCCTACAAGTCCCTGGCGGGCGTCGGCCTTGCTTTCTACCTGGTGGCCGGTCTGCGTAAAGGGCTCCGGGACAGGGGCTTTTTCGAGGGCAGGGAGGAACCGTCCCTTGTGGACTACCTCGACCTCGTGGCAGTGGGGACCATAGCGGATATCGTGCCCCTGACCGGTCTCAACCGTATCCTCGTCCGGGCCGGGCTCGAGCAGATCAACCTCAACCCCCGGCTGGGGATCAGGACTCTGCTGGACGTGTGCGGTGTCACTCCGGGACAGGTCGACTCCTCCGCGGTGGCCTACCGGCTGGCCCCCAAGATCAACGCGGCCGGCAGGCTGTCGGATGCTTCCGCCTGTGTACGGCTCTTGACGACAGACAGCAGGGAGGACGCTGACCGCCTGGCCGGCTACCTTGACGTGGAAAACGTGGAGCGCCAGCGTATCGAGGAAAAGATCTACTCGGAGGCGGTGGACCAGATCCTGGCCGGCGGGACGCTGGATGGCAGGCGGAGCATCGTGCTCAGCTCGCCGGACTGGCATCCCGGAGTCGTGGGTATCGTGGCGTCACGGCTCATGGAGAGGTATTACAGGCCCACTGTGCTCCTGTGCCTGGAAAACGGGGTGCTGAAAGGTTCGGCCCGCGGGATCCCGAAATTACATCTCTTCCAGGGACTTTCCCAGTGCCGGGACCTGCTCCTGGAGTTCGGCGGTCACAAGTACGCGGCCGGGGTCAAGCTGGACCCGGAGAAGATCGATGAATTCAGGGAGCGGTTCGAGGAGGTTGTCCGGGAAATGGTGCCGAAAGACGGGTTCATCCCGGTCATGACCCTCGACGCCGAGACCCGCCTTGACGAACTCGGTCTGTTCGAAGTGCAGCAGTTCCATGGCCTCTCTCCCTTCGGGGCCGGGAACCCGGAGCCCGTGGTTCTGCTCAAGGCGGTCCAGGTCGTCGATCCCCGTATCGTGGGCGGGGATCACCTCAGCTTCAACGTGAAGCAGAACGGCGCCATCGTGAATGCCATCGCTTTCCGCCAGGCCCACGAGATGGAAAGGCTCTCCGGGCTGATGGACCTGGCGGTGGTCCCCGAGGTCCAGACATGGAAGGGAGTCACCAGGGTCAAGATGAGGGTCAAGGGGATGAGACCGAGCGGCAGCGCCGGCGCGAAGATCGAGGAACGAAGTCCGAATTAGCTCCTGCCGGTCACCTCTCCATCTCATCTTTTTTTGCGAAGCTTTCATCAATACCGGTTTCATTCGGGGAAATTGCGGGGTGATCCCGAAAAAGACAGCAACACGATCAACCCCTTGTGCTATCATTATGCCTGTTACCGACATCTTTCCTGATGCGGAGTACCGGAACCATGGACAAGGAGTTTCTGAACGTTTTCCGGCGTGCCCTGGCCGCCCGGCCTCTGGAAGTTCCGGGAGAGCTTGAGGGTGATCTCCGGCCTGAAGACGAGCTTGAGCGGAGCGGGCTTCTTGAAGCCTATAACAGCCTGGCGGAGGCCATGGCGGTCAGGAACAAGATCGACGGTTTCCTGGGCAGCGCCGAGAAGTTCGAGGAGATCAGCGCTCTCCTGCTCACCGTTATCACGGCCGGCCACATGTTCGGGTACAACCGTGCCTTTCTCCTTCTCAGGGATGAAGGCGATGGATCCTTGAGGGGGCATTCGGGGATCGGGACCCTTTCACCCGAGGAGACGTGGCAGGAGTGGGAACTCATCCACCGTGAGGAAATGGCGTTAGAGCGCATCCTCAGCCGGGCCATGGAGGAGTTCGAGACCCAGAAACGCCGGCTGTCGCCCCTTCTGGAAATGCTGGTGTTTCCCTCCGACCTGGCTGACCCCGTGGGAGAAGCGCTGATGGGGACCGGCTGCCGGATCCTGCCTCCAGGCCCTGGAACGGGGCCCACCTGGCTGGGTGACCTTTTGAAAGCGAAGGAGGTGGGTGTGATCCCCATGTGGGGAGCGGGAGGCCGCTTCGGAGCCATCCTTGTGGACAATTTCGCTTCGGGGGCGTCCCTCTCCCTGGATGGACTGGCACTGCTCGACTCCTTTGCCAGGCCGTTCATCAGCGCCCTGGAAAAGGCTCTGGCGCTGGATCGCTACCGGGAAAGAGTGGCCGAATTGCAGGAGGCCAACGCCCGCATCGAGGTCCAGCACGAAATGCTCGTCAGGCTCGAAAGGAAGAACATCATGGGCCGGTATTCCGCCGTACTGGCTCACAACCTGTTGAACCCCCTGGTTTCCATGGCGGGCCATCTGGAACGGTTGGAGAAGGTGGCCAACGACACCGGGGAGATCTCCGGCAATATCGCGGCGCTGCGTGAGGCCATGGGAGAGCTGGAGGGGTTCCTGGACGATTTTGTTTCCCAGGTGGAGGAACAGTTCCCGGACAGGCATTTCTGGGACCTGAACCACCTCATTAACGAGGTCATCAGGGCCTACAGAAGCTTTCACCCCCTGGTGCCCCTTTCCATAACCCTCGAGGAAGGGGATATTTCCCTCGTTCAGCTGAATTACGGGAAGGTGAGCGGGGCCATCGCCCGCCTCATGGGAGTCATGGTTCTCATGGCGGGGAGCCTGGATGGCCTCGTGGTCGCCACAACGGCCGCCGCCCACGGTGTGCGCGTCACCTTCACCTTTTCCGGACGCCTGTTCGAGCCGGATCGGCAGGGAGGACCGGAGGGACTGGGGGAATTGAAGAAGATCGCGGAATATCTGGACCAGGAACAGATCACCCTTTCCTGGTCCGATGGGTTCCTGGCGCTGGATATTAACCTCTGACAGGGGGAGAGCATGAACTATCGTATCCTGGTCGTCGATGATGAAGAGGGTATCCGGGAACTGTACCGGATGCAGATGGAATCAGCCGGTTACGAGGTTCTGACCGCGGTGGACAGCCGCGGGACGATGGAGGCGCTGAAAAACCATACCGTGCACCTGGTCGTCCTTGATATCAGGCTCAAGGGAGAGAGCGGACTGGAACTTCTCCAGGATATATCACGGGAGCAGAGCCACGTTCCGGTCATCCTCTCCTCGGCCTACAGCTCCTTCAGGTCGGACTTCTCCTCGTGGCTGGCCGAAGGGTACGTCGTCAAATCCTCGGATTCCCATGAACTCCTGGACGAGATCTCCAAGGTGCTGGAAAAACGTTATGGAAAGGGGAGAAAAAAGGGATGAAGGCGGTCGTTTTAGCGGGCGGGTTCGGCACGAGGATACAGCCCCTGACCTCGGGGGTGCCAAAGCCGATGCTCCCTCTCATGAACAAGCCCATGCTCGAGTACATCCTGGAAGACCTCGACAGCCTGGGCGCCGAGGAGATCTCCCTTCTGCTTTACTTCATGCCCGAGAAGATAAAAGACCACTTCGACAAGCGCTGGGAGGGCACGGCGAAACTCACCTATGTTGTGCCTGACGCGGACTACGGCACAGCCGGTTCGGTGAGGTTTGCCGTGGACAGGCTCAAGGAGACGTTCCTTGTCATGTCCGGTGACCTGGTGACCGACATCGACCTTGGCGCGGCCGTGAAGTTCCACAAAGAACGTGGTGCCCTGGCCACGCTGGTACTGACCTCGGTGGCAAACCCCCTCCAGTTCGGGGTCGTCGTCGCCGACGACAGGGGACGGATCAGGAACTTCCTTGAAAAACCCGGTTGGGGTGAGGTCGTGAGCGATACCGTCAACACCGGCATCTACATCCTGGAACCGGAAGCCCTCGGTTTCATTCCCGCGGGGAAGCCTTTCGATTTCTCGCGGGATCTTTTCCCCCGCCTCCTCAAGGGGCGAAAGCCCCTCTACGGCTTCAATGCGCCGGGGTACTGGCGCGATGTGGGGAACCCTGAATCCTACCGCCAGGTCCACCACGAGATCTTCCACGGCAAGACCCGCCTCGCCATGCCGGGTGAGGCAGTGAAGTTCGCCGAAGGGACGGCATGGCTGGACGAGGGGGCCCGGGTGGCTCCAGGGGCCAGGGTCCGGGGCACGGTCGTGGTCGGTCCCGGCGTGAGGCTGCCACGGGGCGAGTACGCCGATTCCGTTTTCGGGGAGGGGTGCGAGGTCAGCCCCGGTTGCCTCGTCGAATCGTCGGTCCTCTGGAGCGGGATCGCCGTGGGCCGGAGGTGCCGTGTCGTCAACAGTGTCCTGTGCGACAACGTCCGCCTCGGCGAGGGAGCCTACATCCCGGAAGGGGCGGTCATCGCGTCCGACTGCATCCTCGAAGACGGGGTTTCGGTGGAAAGGGACGTGTCTCTGTGGCCCGGCAAGAGGGTCGAGGCGGGCTCTGTGCTTTCAACCAACCTCATCTGGGGCGACCGCTGGAAGGCAGCGATCTTCGAAGGCAACCGCGTCTCGGGGAGGACCAACGCGGAATTGAGTTCCGGGTTTGTCGCGAAACTCGGCGAGGCCTTCGGCTCCGTATTCCCGGAAAGCGGCCGTATCCTGGTCAGCCGGGACGATCACAACGCGTCCAGGATGCTCAAGCGGGCTTTCCTCGGAGGGATCCTTTCCACAGGTGTTTCCGTTTCCGACCTGCGGCTCATGCCCCTTCCGGTGACCAGGTACAAGCTGACCACCTTCGGTGAGGTCGGAGGGGTCCACTTCAGGCAGAAACCCGGGGACGAATCCTCCACCGAGATCCTCTTTTACGACTCGGACGGCCTTGCCATCGGGGAAAACACCGCCAGGGAGATCGAGAAGATCTTCTTCCGGGAGAAGTTCCGGCGCAGCCATCACAACCGGATCGGCACCATCTCGGAACTGCCCCTGGCCCTGGATTTCTACCGCGAGAGTTTTCTCAGGGAAGTGGACGTGGACTCGTTGCGCAAGCGGAACTACACGGTCATCCTCGACCTGGCTCACGGGTCCACCTCACGCATCCTGCCCGAGATCCTGGCCGATCTCGGCTGTGAATCGGTTATCCTCAACGCCCATCCCGACGCGACACGGCTGGCCCAGACACCGGCCATGGTCCAGGAGAGCCTCGCACGGGTCGGGAAGATCGTCCGCGCCCTGGGCGCGGACGTGGGTTTTTACGTCTCTCCCGGCGGCGAGGAACTTCACATGGTGGACGACCTGGGCCGTTCACAGCCTCCCCACAGGCTCCTCCTCCTGGTCCTCGAGCTCCTGGGCCGGCGGGCCGGCCGGAGGAAGGCCAGGGTTTTCCTGCCGGTCCAGGCGCCGCGGATAGCAGTGGGACGGCTCAGGCATGTCAAAGCCGACACCGGGCGCCTGACGAGGCTGAGCGCACGGGATTTCGAAAACTACGAACTGGCGGCCAATGTGGACGGAGCCTTTGCCTTTACCCGATTTGCCCCCCACTGGGATGCCATGTTTTCCCTGGCTGTGATCCTGGAGATGATGGCCTCGGCGGGTGGGACCCTTTCGGAGATCGTCGACGGACTGCCCGTGACACATTACCATTCCCTGAGCGCCGTGTGCCCGGCGGAGAACAAGGGGCGGGTTATGAGGAACTTCCGGCAGGCCGTCGGCGATCTTGAGCTGTCCTTCACTGACGGAGTCCACGCTGCCATGGACGACTCCTGGATCCTGCTTCTGCCCGACGTCCACGGGCCGCGTGTCAGGCTTGCCGTGGAAAGCGGGGACCCCGCCAAGGCGCGCAGGCTGATCAACACCTGGGGGCGCCGCATCAGCCGATGGGCGCTGGAGAGGTGACGTCCCATGGCTGACAGGATCCGCCTGGCCCTCTGGTGGCACATGCACCAGCCGTGCTACCGCAACGGGTACGACGGCACCTCCGTGATGCCCCTGACGTTTATCCACGCCACAAAGGACTATTACGACATGGTTCGCCTGGCGCAGATGCACGGATCGGTGCGCACCACCTTCAACCTCGTGCCATCGCTCCTCGACCAGATCGAGGGGTTCGCGGTCCCTGGGTCTGACCTTTTCCTGGAGGTCCTGCTCCGGCCGGTGGAGGGCCTGGAGGAAGACGATCTCACACTGCTTTACGATCTTCTCTTCATCGGCTCCGTGCGCCACCAGATCCTGCCCCTCCGGCGTTATTACCAGCTCTACGACAGGTGGAACCGCCGCCAGGCTAAGGAGGCGGTGACAGGGTTTTTTTCCCACCAGGAGCTCCTCGACCTGCAGGTTCTTTTTCTCCTGGCCTGGACCGGCACCTTTTTCCGGGAGGAAGAGCCCCTCATCCGTGAACTCATCACCAGGGGGATGGGCTTCACCCAGAAGGACAAGACGACCCTCGTCGACCTGCTCCTGAGCAAGATCCAGGAGATCGTCCCGGCATACCGGAAGGCCCAGGAATCCGGGGCTGTCGAGATCACTTCGACCCCCTATTATCACCCCATTTTACCCCTGCTCTATGATTTCAACAGCGCGAGGGCGGTGCAGCGCGGCCTGCCCCTTCCCGTTACCTGCGGCAGCCTCGCCGCCGACGCCCCCACCCACGTCGACAGGGCCCTGGAGCGGTACGAAAGGACCTTCGGCTCAAAATGCCGCGGCATGTGGCCCTCGGAGGGCGGCGTGTCCCTTCCGGCCCTGGAGATCATGGCGGCGAGGGGGGTCGCCTATGCGGCATCCGACGAGGAAGTCCTCGCCAACAGCCTGGGAGTGCCTTTCCCCGGTTTCGGCGGGAGGCGGAACGAGTTGTATCGGCCGTGGAAAATCCAGACCGGCAGCGGCGAGATCGCCATGTTCTTCCGCGACCGCGAGCTTTCGGATCTCATCGGCTTTACCTACCAGAGGATGGAAGCGTCCGAAGCGGTGGGCAATTTCCTCGGACGCTTGCACGCCATCAGGAAAGGGCTGGACCGCGACGACGGGGTCGTTGCGGTCATCCTGGACGGGGAGAACGCCTGGGAGCACTACCCGGAGAACGGCCGGCCTTTCCTGGAGGGCCTTTACGAGGCCCTGGGCAGCGATCCGGCCATCGAGATGGTGACTTTCAGCGAGGCCCTGCAGTCAGGCAATGCCGGCAGGCTCGGCGACATCGTTCCCGGATCCTGGATCGGCGGCCGGCTTTCGACCTGGGTGGGGCATTCGGAAAAGAACAGGGCCTGGGAACTGGTGTGCCGCACCCGGGACACCATCGAGGCGGCCCTTCCCGGGCTGGACGCCGCGGCACGGGAAAATGCCATGGAGCAGATCCTCATCGCCGAGGGCAGCGACTGGTACTGGTGGTTCGGTGACGACCACTTCACGACCCTTGCCGCCCGTTTCGACGAGCTGTTCCGTCTCCACCTCATCAACGCTTACCGTTTCGCGGGGATACCGATCCTCCTGGAGCTCCTCGAACCCATAAAGAAAGGAAAGGTCCGGGGGCACGTGAGGGCTCCCTTCGGGATCGTCGAACCGGTCCTCGACGGGCTGGACACCAACTACTTCGAATGGCTCAGCGCGGGAGTTTTCAACCTGGACTTCGAGCAGGGATCCATGCACCGGTCCGATCCCGTCCTGAGGCAGTTGATGTACGGGTTCGACGAACAGTGCCTCTACCTGAGGCTCGAAAGCGCCGATCATTTCGCCGAAAAGGCGGAAGGGATGACCCTCGCCGTCGAGTTGGAGGGGCCGGTAAAGGCGGCCTTCCGTTTCAGGGTGGTTAGGGGCGAGATGGAAACCCTCGACGGCGACCAGCGATCAGCCGGTGTCAGGGGTGCCTGCGACAAGATAGGGGAGTTCGCCCTCCCCCTGGTAACGCTGGGAGCGGAACCAGGGATGGAGATCCTGCTCTCTTTCAGCCTGTGGCGTGGGTCCGAACCGGTGGAGAAAGCTCCCCTCTTCTCCATGGTGAGGATCCCGGTCCCCGAGGATTACGACCTTGAGTACTGGATCGTCTGAGTTGACAGCCAACGGGGTTTCGACTCTCCTCATGGGGTTTCACTGCCATCAGCCGGTGGGAAACTTCGACTCCGTTTTGAGGCACGGATGCAAGGTGTGTTACGGGCCGCTCCTCGAGGAGATGGCCCGGTTCCCGGGTTTTCGCTTCAGCCTCCATATGAGCGGGTATCTCCTGGAGTGGATCGAGCGGGAGGAAAAGGGGATCTTCTCCAATATCCGCGGCCTGGCGGGGCGCGGGCAGATGGAGATGCTCACCGCCGGGTTCTTCGAACCGATCCTGGCGGTGATCCCGCCCCGGGACGCCCTCGGCCAGATCAGCCTGCTCTCCGACTTCATCGAGGACCTGTCGGGGACAAGACCGGAAGGGTTGTGGCTCACCGAGAGGATCTGGGAGCCGAGCCTCATCCCCCTCCTCAGGGAGGCGGGGGTGAGTTACACGATCGTCGACGACAACCACATGACATCCTCCGGGCAGGGCGGGACTGACCTGACGGGGCGTTTCATCACCGACACCCGCGGTGAGACCATGTCCCTTTATCCCATCAGTCAGAAGCTGCGTTACAAGACTCCCTTCAGCCCCGTCAACGAGGCCGTCGATACCGTGAGGGAGGCCGCGAGGGGGGCCGGAAGGACCGCCATCATCTTCGACGACGGCGAAAAGTTCGGAATGTGGCCCGAAACATGGGATTGGGTCTACGGCAAAGGGTGGTTGAGGAACTTTCTCGCCGCCATCCTTGAAAGCGGCGACATCGCGACCGCCACCTGCAGGGAACACTTCGAGTCCTCGGTCCCCCTGGGGCGTGTGTACCTTCCGCCCGGCAGTTACATCGAGATGGGGGAGTGGACCCTCCCCCCCGACGAGGCCGTGACCTTTCACGAGATACGGGGGATCCTCGGGGGGCTCGGCAGAGCCGATGACGCCCGGAGGTTCGTCAGGGGAGGGCTGTGGCCGGACTTCCTGGTCAGGTACCCCGAGAGCAACAACATGCACAAGAAGATGATCCGGATCAGCCGCCGGGTCGCCTCGGTCAAGGATCCCGGGGTACGCAGGGCCCTTTACATGGGACAGTGCAACGACCCCTACTGGCACGGTATCTTCGGGGGTCTTTACCTGCCGGTCCTGCGCAACGGGGTCAAAAGAGCCCTCAACGAGGCTGAAAGGATCCTGGACGAAAGTTCGGGAGTGCCTGGTCCGGTCCTCGAGGACATCAATGCCGACGGTCATCCCGAGGCGGAGCTCAGAAGCGCCGACGCGGTCGCCGTGGTCACCGGCCTCGGAGCGCACCTTTACGAGCTTTCAGACAAGGACAGCCTCTTCGACCTGCTCAGCACACTGGCGAGGCGTCCCGAGCAATATCACAGGGCAGCCGGGCAGCCCGGGAAGCCGGACGGGCAAAAACCTGCCGATATCGCCACGATCCACGATTCGGCCCGGGCCATGGACGTGGAAACCCGGCGCCTCCTGCTTTATGACCGTTACCCGAGGTACGCTTTCGTAGACCATTTCCTGCCGCCGGAAACCGGCGTCAGCCAGATGTACGAGGGGAGCTTCCAGACCCTGGGAGAGTTCGCGGCCAGATCCTGGCGCATGGAGCTGTCACGGTCGGCTGTCACCGCTTCCATCCAGGGCCGGCTCCAGGCCGCTGAAGGCCCATCCGTTGACATCGGCATAGAAAAGCACATGTCCCTTGACAAGCGCCTTTTCACCGTCCGGTACACCCTCACTTCCGTGGAGGGGGGACCCGTCACGGCGCTTTTTTGCAGCGAGATCAACCTGCACTTTCCCACAGGGGTCCGGTGTGCCGCGCAGCTCGACGGCCGGTCCTTCTCCCTGGCCGAACCGCTGGAAGCGGGCACCGGGACCACGCTGACGGTCCGGGACCCGGTCCTGGCGGCGCCGGTGATCATCAGCAGTACCGAGCCCTGCGAGGTGTGGAGTTACCCGGTCCAGACCGTCTCCCAGTCCGAACAGGGTTTCGACGTCACATACCAGGCCAGCAGCTTTGCCATGGGCCGGAAACTGGATTTTTCCAAGGGGAAACAGGTATCCCTGACCCTGTCCCTCAGGTTCTGAGGCGGAGGACGGGAACCGCCGCCTGAGAGCAAACGATCCGAGAGGAGCACGCATGTCGGAACTGAGATACGATCCCATCCGGAAAACCTGGGTCATCATCGCCACGGAGCGGGGGATGAGACCTACACATATCCACAGGCATGAGAAGCCCGGCAAGCCCGCGCCCAAGGGCGTATGTCCCTTCTGCCCCGGGAACGAGGACCGTACGCCCCCCGAGATCATGGCCATAAGGGACCAGGGCACAGCTCCCAACTCCGAAGGGTGGAGGGTCCGGGTCATACCCAACAAGTTCCCGGCCCTGACCATCGAAAGCTCGCAGGAGCGTTACGGAAAGGGGATCTACGACGTCGTGTCCGGATTCGGCGCCCACGAGGTCATCGTGGAAACGCCCAACGATGATGAACAGATGGTGGACTTTTCCATTGCCCACCTGCGGGACGTTTTTTCCGTTTACCGTGACAGGCTGTCCGACCTGAGACGCGACAGCCGCTTCCGCTACGTCCTGATCTTCAAGAACTACGGATCGGAGGCCGGCGCCAGCCTCTGCCACAGCCATTCCCAGATCATCGCCATCCCTGTTACGCCCAGCCTCGTGGCCGTGGAACTCGCCAGCGCGAGGGATTACTACCAGCGCAAGGAGCGGTGCATGATGTGCGACATCATCCACCAGGAGCTCGAAGACGGGGATCGGATCGTCATCAACGAGGAGCTGTTCGTCGCCTTCACCCCCTTTGCCTCGAGCTTCCCCTTCGAGCTGAGGATAGCCCCCAAGCGCCACAACCATGATTTCTCGACCATTGACGAGGACCACCTCCAGCATTTCGCGTCGGTGGTCAAGGAACTGCTGGCAAGGCTGAGCAGGGTCCTCAACGATCCGCCCTACAACTTCATCCTTCACACGTCGCCGCCGGAGGCCTATCGCGCCGGGAAACCGGAATACTGGACCAGCATCAGCAGCGACTACCACTGGTACCTGGAGCTCGTTCCGAGGATGACGATGATCGCGGGGTTCGAGTGGGGCACGGGGTTCCAGATCAACCCCACCTCTCCCGAGGACGCCGCGAGGTTCCTCAGGGAGGCGGAGATATAAAATTGATGGACTCGCAAAAAGTCCATCAACGCGCCCCGCGCGGGGCGCCCGAATCAATGACTTGCACTGTAAGTCATTGATTTGTGAGGAAAGGGAAAACGACGCTTTTCCCTTTCCGTGGAGCGAAAAGTCCCGGATTGGACTTTTTGCGACCCTATCAAAAACAGCGCGGAGATTAAATTTTGATCCGGACGAAGACAGAACCGAAGAAGGCGCCAACAGCGGCAAGGTCCAGGACCAGGGCGAAGACTGTGTCTGAGCCCCGGCTGAAGGTGCTCATGGTCACCGCCGAGGCGGCCCCTTTCGCCAAGGTCGGCGGGCTGGGGGACGTGGCCGGGACCTTGCCGCCCCGCCTGGCCGAGCTGGGCATGGACGTCCGGGTGGTCCTCCCCTGTTACCGTGAAGTGCGCCGGCGCGGCCACGAACTCATGGACACCGGTGTAACCATGGATATGACCCATGCCGGGAAGCCGCGGCACGCACGTCTGTTTAGATCGGATCTGATGGGGACGTTGTACTGGTTCCTCGACGAGCCCGGTTATTTCGACCGGGAAGGGGTTTACGGCCCGGCAGGAGGCGAGTACCCCGACAGCGCCGAACGGTTTTCCTTTCTCTGCAGGGGAGCGGTCGAGGCAGCCGGGGCCTTGAATTTTTTTCCGGACATCCTGCACGTACACGACTGGCACGGCGCCCTGGCCCCCCTTTACGCCGGGCCGGGAGCGGATGCCGGGCGGTGGGCGCGCACGGTGTCGATCCTGACCATACACAACATGGCCTACCAGGGGGTTTTCGGGGCCGAGGTCCTCCCATCCCTGAATCTTCCGCAGGACCTTTTCATCCGCGGTATCATGGAACACAGGGGGGATCTCAACTTTCTCAAGGCCGGCATCGAGGTGTCGGACCTCATCACCACGGTTTCCCCTGCCTACGCGGCGGAGATCACGACAGCCGAGTACGGCTGCGGCCTGGAGGGTGTCCTCGCCAGGCGGGCCGACAGGGTGCATGGCGTGCTCAACGGTATCGATTACGAAGAGTGGGACCCTTCCGCCGACAGCTGCATAGAGGCTGCCTTCTCGGTGGACGACAGTTCCGGCCGTCGGGTCAACAGGGACGTTTTGAGAAAACAGCTCGGTCTCAACCCCGATGAGGGCGCGCCCCTGTTTGCCTTCGTGGGACGCCTGACGGACCAGAAGGGGGCCGATCTGCTGGCCGGGATCGTCCCGAAGATGGTTGAGGACGGCAGCCAGGTCGTTGTCCTGGGGAGCGGGGAGCCGATCCTGGAAAAGTCCCTCATGGCCGCGGCGCAGCCGTATCCGGGCCGGGTGTCGGTCAGCATCGGTTTCAACGAGAGACTGGCCAGGCGGATCTACGCGGGCTCGGACTTTTTCCTCATGCCGTCCCGGTTCGAGCCTTGCGGCCTCGGGCAGATGATCGCCATGAGGTACGGTTCCCTGCCTGTCGTCAGGGCCACGGGTGGGCTTGGGGACACTGTGAGGGATGTGGATAAGGATAAAAGGGGAAACGGGATCCTTTTCCGGCGAGCCGCCGGGGAGGATCTCATGGAAGCCGTTTCGAGGGCCGCGGAGCTGTTTCGGTCAGGCAGGATGCCCGGCCTCGTGACCAGGATCATGGCCGAAGACCATTCCTGGAAACGCTCAGCCGGCCGTTACGAGGACCTTTACAGGAAATCGCTTGAACTGAAGGAAGGTGAGTGATGGTGTCGACCTACGCGAAGATGAAAAAGGACGAGCTGCTGGCCCTGGCCAGGCAGGCCGGGATCGCCGGCTGCGGCCGGATGAACAAATCACAGCTGATCGAGGCCCTCGAGGAGCTTGGCCGGGCCGTGGAACCTCCCGTGACCGACTTTCCGGGGAGCCCGGTCCATGTCCAGGATCCCGGGCCTCCTCCGCCCGCGCGTCCCGACACGCCCGATCTGCCGGGCCATCTGGGCGAGGACAGGCTCTGTTTCATGCCCCAGGGCCCCAGGACCGCCTTCGCTTACTGGGAACTGGGCCGCGGCGGGGTCCCCGGGGAACTCGTTCTGAAGGTGCGGTCGATGCCGGGTGGAGAGGTGCTCTACCTGCACCGGGCATGGGGGCCGATCGGGTCGGCATACGTTAACCTGGAGCGTGCGGGGCTGGAGATCGAAGGATCTCTCGGCGTGGAAGGGGAGGGCGGTTTTACGGAGCTTCTCAGGTCCAACCGGATACATCTTCCCTGTGACGGTCCCTCCGATGAGGTGGACACCCTCTGGATGACCCGCCGCCGTGACTTCGAGGAGATTTTCCGCCTCTCGGGGGGCGGCGGTTTGTGGCCCTTCGAAGGCCTGGCCGGCCCCTATGGTGAGAGGCGCCCGGGTGTACCCGTAAGCTCGTGGCCCACGGGAACGGAAAAGGGGCGGCGTTGATGACCGGCTACTGGGGTCTTTTCCTTCACGCCCACCTTCCCTTCGTCCGTCATCCCGAGTACGAATATTTCCTCGAGGAGCACTGGCTGTTCGAGGCCCTGGCGGAGTGCTACCTGCCCCTCCTCCGGCGGTTTTACCGCCTGTCCGACGACGGCGTTGATTTCCAACTCACCATGAGCCTCACCCCCACACTGGCCTCGATGCTGGCTGACCCCATGCTCATCCACCGCTTCGCCCGGTACCTGGATCGGACAGCCGAACTGGCGGAAAAGGAGATCCGGCGTACTGAAGGACATGGCGATATCAATCGGCTGGCGAGGTACTACCTCGACCGGCTCACGGTCAAGCGCCGGTTCTTCGAGGACACCCTGGGCTCGGATGTCCTGAGAGGCTTCCGGGAACTCGCGGACAGGGGCGCGCTGGAGATCGTCACCTGCGGTGCCACCCACGGGTTCCTGCCCCTGCTGGCCTACCACCCGCCCTCGGTGGAGGCACAGATCGAGGTGGCGGTCCGGACCCATCGGCGGCTCCTGGGCAGGGACCCTGCCGGGATCATGCTGCCGGAGTGCGCCTACTACCCCGGGCTCGAAGATGTGCTGAAACGGCACGGGCTCGGCTTTTTCTTCCTGGACAGCCATGGGCTCCTCTTTTCCCGTCCCCGCAGCCTTTTCGGGGTTTTCGCCCCCATCTTCACCCCCAACGGCGTCGCCGTCTTCGGCCGCGACCATGAATCGAGCAAACAGGTCTGGAGCTCCCGGGAGGGGTACCCCGGAGATTTCGTCTATCGGGACTTCTACCGGGACGTGGGGTTCGACCTCGACATGGACCACGTGGGGCCCTACGTCAGCCCGGACGGCCTGAGGACCTTCACCGGCATCAAGTACTACCGCATCACGGGGGACACGGACCACAAGGAGCTTTACGATCCCGAGGCCGCCCTGGGCCGGGCACGTGAGCACGCCGCCAACTTCGTTTTTAACAGGGAGAGACAGGCCGAGCACCTGCGGGGCCTTATGGGCAAGCCTCCCTTCATCCTTTCACCCTACGACGCCGAACTGTACGGCCACTGGTGGTTCGAGGGACCGGATTTTATCGAACATGTGTTCAGGCACATGGCTCCTTCGACCATGGAGCCGGTCTCCCTGGCGCGGTACCTGGAGGAGAACCCCACCCACCAGGTGGCGACGCCGTGCGCCTCGAGCTGGGGGAACAAGGGGTACTACGAGGTCTGGCTCAACGGCAGCAACGACTGGGTCTGGAGATACCTCCACAACGCCGGTATCCGCATGTCCGAACGGGCCCGACGCTACACCGCCCCCGACCCGCTGCGGGAAAGGATCCTGAACCAGATGGCCCGTGAGCTGCTCCTCGCGCAGTCCAGCGATTGGCCCTTCATCATGACAATGGGGACGAGCGTGGAGTATGCCGAACGGAGGTTCAAGCTCCACATCGACCGTTTCAACCAGCTCGATTCGATCCTGGACGAAGGGTGGGACGAGGAGAAGGTGCGGAAGATGGAGGAGGCGGACAACATCTTTCCCGATATCGATTACCGGGTGTACGGGAGGTAGAACGGTCATAATCCAGGATTCAAGATTCAAAAGTAAGGCACGGTTCCTGTAAAGGCGGCAAGAGCGGATTCACCACAGAGCTCACAGAGCACACAGAGGGAACAGCACCTCACCTGACTTTTCCCGAGGGGAAAAGGATCTCTCCGGGATCGGTCGATGTTGCTTTGAACCCCTGTGCGAAAGCCAACTTTCTCTCAGGTGTTCAAAGCGACATCAGTTCAGGTGAGGAAAGTTCTTCTTTGTGGCTTGCTTTTCCGCCGTAGCCGTTAGGAAACCGTTGCCGAATCGCTCGCGATTGTGCATGCCGAGCTGGTATTGATTCATCCCTTTCGCGAAGGGAACGGGCGGCTGGCACGTCTGTTGGCCATGCTGATGGGATTACAGGCAGGGCTGCCGATGCTGGTGTTTGACCAAATGGAAGGGGAGCGCCGTGAAGCCTATCTGGCCGCGGTTCGCGCCGGAATGGCACGTGATTATGAGCTGATGAAAGGGATCTTCAGCAGGATTATCGAGCAGAGCCGGAACGAGTCCTAGCGGTGTCCGCATTGCGACGCAGCAGCGCCAGCTCTTGATCCGTCAGCTTGATCCCTTCAACGGCCGACGAAGAAAGCACCGAACGCAACAGAGCCTGATGCCGTTTTTCGGGATCACGCAGGTGGATATTGGTTTGGCTGAGTGGTCGCTGTTTCATTAGGCAATTATACATCAAATCACCCAAAATTTAAAAGCGTAACCCAAAATTTAAAAGCGTAACCAGGAACTGCCGGGGAGTCATTTGCAGGCCCCTGGTGTGAAGGTGAACCTGGGGGTCGTAGCTTGTATTTTAACATTTACCTTTCCAATCCTTTATAATTCTAGAGATAGAGGCAGGATGCATTTTAAGCCACACTCCGATCTCGCGCTGCGTGTATAAATACGATTCAAATGCCTCAATAATCTTTTGATTCCTTTTCAGTTTATTTCTGATCTGATCTTCCGGAAAAAGCTCCGACAGCGTGGGGCGGCCCGTAGCTCTTTGTCGCCTTGGCACCGCAAAGGACACTTCAGGATCTTCCAGTGTTTGACGAACACTTTGGGCAAAACCCGGCTCACCGAGAAACAGATCTCCTGGAACACCGGGAACAACCTGGAACACCGGGAACACCGCCGGGGGTACGTGACTGCTTTTGCGGAAAACGAGATCGCTTCGCCCGGGATTCAGCTCGCGATGACAACGTGGGGATCACTAATTACTCAGTCTCAGTTCCCCCTCTCGTGCACGTGGGTGGCCAGGTAGGCGTAGGTGACGTAAAAACGCATCATCCGGTGCGAGTTGAAGTAGTAGGCGTTTTTCCCGATGGCATTCTTCATGACACTAACCCACCCGGCCCGGTCATCGTAGAAAAGGGGCATGATGGTCTTTTCCAGCTTGCTGTACAGGTCCTCCACGTCCCCGGTGCCGTTGTAGGTCCCCTGGTTTTCCTCCCGGAACCTGGGCCCGATGGACCACCCTGTCACGCCCTCG
Organism: bacterium; assembly: GCA_029210545.1. NCBI lineage: Bacteria > bacterium. Next base: position 20,770 of record JARGFV010000009.1, on the reverse strand, counting down.
ATGTGGCCCTCCACCCACCAGCCGTCCAGAACGCTGAAGTTGGGCACACCGTTGTGGGCCGCCTTCATGCCGCTGGTACCGGAGGCCTCCATGGGACGCAAGGGAGTGTTGAGCCACACGTCGACTCCCGACACCAGGCAGCAGGCCATCTCCATGTTGTAATCGGGCAGGTACACCACGGTTACCTTGCCTGCCAGGGTGCGGGCGTGGTCGAAGATCCTCCGGATGAGCGCTTTGCCCGGTTCGTCATGGGGATGGGCCTTGCCGGCGTAAACGATCTGGAGACGGCCGTCGCCGATCCTGGTCAGTCTCTCCATGTCCGAGAAAAGGAGGTCGGCACGCTTGTAACTGGTAGCGCGCCTGGCAAACCCCAGGGTCAGGACGTCCGGGTCCAGGGCGATGCCGGTCCGCTCCTCGATCCGCCCGATCATTTTGGTCTTGGCGGCCATGTGCGCGTTCCAGATCTCCTCGTCGGGGATGTGGTCGACGCGGACGAAGAGCTCCGGCTCGTTGGCCCAGCCCGGCAGATACCGGTTGTAGAGCTCCTGGAAATGCTCACAGGTCCAGGTAAAGGAGTGAACGCCGTTGGTGATGCTGTGGATGTGGTAGCCCGCGAACATCTCCCGGGAGATCTCTCCGTGCCTTTTGGCCACACCGTTGACGTAGTTGCACAGGTTCAGGGCCAGGAGCGTCATGTTGAGGTTGTCCTGTCCGCCGAGCTCCCTGAAAATGTCCATGGGGATCGGTTCGCCGAGGATATCGGTGACCAGGTCCCACGAGAACCTGTCGTGTCCGGCCTCCACCGGGGTGTGCGTGGTGAAAATGCACCTCTCACGCACAGCCTCGGTGTTCCATACCGCCTTCTCGTCCCAGGTTTCCCGGATGTCGAGGCGGAACCAGTTGAGCAGTTCCAGGGTCAGGAGCGCGGAGTGCCCTTCGTTGAGGTGGTACTTGTAGATATCGTGACCCAGTTCGTTGAGCATCCGGACACCGCCGATGCCGAGGACGACCTCCTGCATCAGCCTGTAAGCCCGGTCTCCACCGTAAAGGTGACGTGTAATGGCCTGGTCCTCGGCGCTGTTTTCTTCCAGGTCGGTGTCGAGGAAGTAGACGGGGATGACGGAACCGGTGAGGCTTAAAACGTTGTAACGCCAGACACCCACGTGGACCGTGTGTCCCTTGATCTGGACGGTGATCCGCTCCGGAAGAAGCTCCAGGAGGTCCGCAGGATTCCAGTGGACCGGGTGCTCGAACTGCGTGCCGTCCTTGTCGAGTTCCTGGGTGAAGTATCCCTGCCGGGACAGCAGGGTTACAACCACCATGGGGAGACCCAGGTCCGCCGCCGATTTGATGGTGTCCCCTGCCAGGACCCCGAGGCCCCCGCTATAGGTCGGGATCTCCGGCCTCAGGCCGATCTCCATGGTGAAGTAGGCGATCTTCATCTCGTTGATCAAAGTTCTCTCCTCGCTGATCCAATCAGGACGGTAATTTAATTGTATCCCTCGTTAAACGTGATGTCGTGCCGGGGAGTGTCTTTTATCATTATTAGAAAAAAAGTGGAAAGTGGAAAGTGGAAAGGGAGGGAGGAGGGAGGAGGGAGGAGGGAGGAGGGAGGAGCATACCTGTCACCCGCCTTTCTCCGTGTCCTCCAGCCGTCGCCAAAGGCTATGGCTGGCAAGCCGATTTTCTCCGTGGTGAATGCTCTTCAGGCTTTGACGGCACACGTCAGAGTTTTCCCCCCAGCCCTAAGGTTTTCCCTGCGTAACCCTGTGGAGCGGCCTACAGCCGGCCGCACTAGTTAGCTTTAGGATTTTAACTTTGTGAAACTTTGCGTCCTTTGCGGTCAATCAGCTTTTGCTGTTTTTGCAGGGACCGGGATTCCCCCCCCCAGATTTCCGCCCTACCCTGTGGCCCCCTGTGAATCGACCTGGGAACGGTCGACCTGTGTCCCCTGTGTTAAAGCCCTTGCCGCTTTCACAGGGACAAAAAAGAGCGGCCCCGATCGGCCGCCCTTTCCACCTTCCACTATTTCTCCTCTCTGCCCTTTCCTCCCTTGCCTTTTAAACAACAATACTTACATTTTGGAAATGACTCTCAAACTCTTTCGCAGGAGGCTTTTCATGAACCCGGGAACCCTTTCCATTCCGGCCCTCGTGGCCACCGTTCTTTTTCTTTCCTCCATGGCCTTTATGCCGGTCCGCCTGCAGGCGGCGGCAAGGGCCGGAAACGATGCCCGCGCCCTGAGTTCTTCGGGCTCCGATAGTACGGCATGCGACCTGGCGCCGTACTCCGGGCTCCTGAACGAGGGAGACATGAAAACCGGCTCCGGGCTCCGGGAACTTCCGCCCTTGGACAGCGAAGTTCCATCAAAGGTGGCAACTGCCACCTTCGCCATGGGGTGATTCTGGGGCCCTGACTCCCGGTTCGGGAGTCTGGAAGGTGTCCTGAAAACCCGTGTCGGTTATGCCGGCGGTAAGCAGCCCTCCCCGACGTACCGGCGCATCGGGGACCACATGGAGACGATCCAGATCGATTATGATCCGGGAATGGTGAGCTATGAACGCCTCCTGGAGGTGTTTTTCGGCTCCCACGACCCCACCTGGCCGTCCCCCATCCGCCAGTACGCCTCGGCCATCTTTACCCACGATGATGAGCAGGCGAGGCTGGCTAAAGAGGCTCTCGCGACGGCAGGCAGCCGTTCACGCAGGCCGGTATCCACCGAGATCCTTTCTTACTCCGGGTCAACGGCTACATCGGCGGCAACGGGTCCCTTGAGCAGCTGGAGCGTGAGATTCCCGGGCTGGGGCTTTCGGCCGAAACGGCCAGCGCGTTGAAGGCGTTCGTGGTGAAGAGAGCTGGAAGATAAATAAACAGTGGAAAGTGGAAAGCCGAAGGCCGAAGGCCCTGAGCTTGTCGAAGGGGTGGAAAGGGCGGCCGATCGGGGCCGCTCTTTTTTTTGTCCCTGCAGAAACGGCGGATTTAACAGCGGACGCAGGGGACACGGAGAAGAGCGAAGGTAAGGATCTTTCTTCGCGCTTTGTTCTTTGCGCTTCGCTCTGTCTTTCTCCTCCCTCCTCCCTCCTGCCTCCTCCCTGTGTTTCCCCTGCTCTTAACCTCCCTTGACCCACCCCCAAACCTGTTCTAATATAGGAAAATTTAAAGTGTTAAGTTGCACTTTACTGTTTTAAGGGAGTTCGGGACCTGCCGGTGCTTCCGGAGGTTCGCCCGAAGGGAGTGGATGTCTTGAAAGCCGTTGTCATGGCAGGCGGGTACGGAACCCGGCTCAGGCCGCTGACCATCAAGCGCCCCAAACCGATGATACCGGTCGCCAACCTTCCGATACTCGAGCACATCGTCCATCTCCTGGTCCGCCACGGTTTTTCCGAGATCCTCATGCTGACCTACTTTTTCCCCGAGTCCATTGAAGAGTATTTCGGGGACGGTTCCCGATTCGGGGTCCGGATCTCCTATCACCAGGATCCGCCGGGCGGCCTGGGCACCGCAGGCGCGGTGCGTGCCGTGGCCGATATCATTGACGGGCCTTTCCTGGTCATCAGCGGAGACGTCATCACCGATTTCGATCTCACCGAGGCGTGCGATTTTCACCGGGACCGCGGTGAACTGGCGACCATGGTCCTGACCAGGGTCAACAACCCCCTGCCCTTCGGTGTCGTGATCACCGACGATCAGGGCAAGGTTTCCAGGTTCCTGGAAAAACCGTCCTGGGGGGAGGTGTTCAGCGACACCATCAACACCGGGATCTACATCATACAGCCCGAGGTCCTCGACAGGATCCCCGCAGGCAAGAACCGGGATTTTTCCAAGGACGTTTTCCCGGGCCTCCTGGCCGAGGGGAACCCTCCGGGCGCGTACGTGGCTCAGGGCTACTGGAAGGATGTTGGAAACCCGATGGAGTACCTGCAGCTGCATCGGGAGATCGCCACCGGTACCATCGTCCTGAACATCCCGGGCGAGGCGAGGACAACCAGCGAGGCCACGGTCTTCGTGGGTGAGAACGCCGAGATCGCCGAGGGGGCCAGGTTGTCCGGCCTGGTTGTGATCGGGGACGGGGCCCTGATAGGCGACGGGGCCAGGATCCGCGATTCGTTCATCGGCCCCGGATCGATCGTTGAGGGCGGCGTCCGCATGCGCTCGTCCATCCTGTGGGACGGAGTCCGGGTAGGTAAGGGGGCTTTCATCGCGGGAAGCGTCATCGGGTCCGGAACCGAGATCCGAACGAGGGCCAATGTGGAGGAGGCCTCCATCGTCAGCGACGATTGCATCATCGGCCGGGGCAGCATCGTCCGGTCAGGTGTGAGGGTCTGGCCGGACAAGGTCGTCGAGGACGAAGCCATCCTGGCCAGTGATTTTATCTGGGGTTCCCGCTGGCGGGGTACCCTGTTTACCTCCGGCATCATCCAGGGCCTGGCCAACAGGGAGATCACTCCCGAGTTCATGGCCCGCCTGGGGGCCGCTTTCGGCGCCACGCTGCCCGAAGGGTCCGCTGTTTCCCTTTCCCTGGGAATGCACAGGCTTGCCAAGATGATGGGGGAAGCCATTGCCGCCGGCATCCTGTCCATCGGGATCGACGTCCACGACTGCAGGATCGTCCCCATACCGGTGGCCCGGCACCAGATCAGGGCACAGGGCGACGTGGGGGGAATTCACGTCAGGCTTGCCCCGTCCGATCCGGAGATCCTCGAAATCCGCCTTTACAGGGAGGACGGAAGGGAACTCACGACCGCCGAACGCAACGAGATCGACCGGCTGTTCTTCAGGATGGATTTCAAACGGGCCACGGTGGACAACTCCGGGTCCATCAGCGCCCCCGACTACGGGCCTGAATCCTACGAAAAGGTGTTCCTGAAAAAGATCGATCTCGAGACGATCGCCGCGTCGCCGATGAGGGTGGTGGTGGATTACTCCTTCGGCAGTACCCTGAAGGTGCTCCCTTCCCTGCTGGGCCGCACCCGCTGTGAGGTGGTGTCTCTCAACGCCCACCGTGACGAGGAAAAGGTGGTCAGGACCACAAAGCAGTTCGATCGCGCCGTGCGCCAGTTGTCCCAGTACGTGGTAGGGCTCGATGCGGGCATTGGAGCCATCGTCAGCGCCAGCGGGGAGACCCTGTTCCTCCTGGATGAGAAGGGCCGGTGGATCGATGGCGGGAATATGCTCCAGGTGCTCGCCCGGCTGGTGTTCAAAACCAACCCCGGCTGCATGGTGGCCGTGCCGGCCAGCGCCAGCGGCAACCTCGAAAAGATCGCCGCCGAATACGGGAGCCGGATCCTCAGGACCCCCATCAACCCCAGCGCCCTTCTGGACACGGCGGTGACGTCCGGCGCATTCATGGCCGGGAACGGAGAAGGGGGTATCGCTTTTGCCGATTTTCATCCCTCCTTCGACGCCATGTTCTGTCTCGTCAAGACGGTCGAGATGATGGCGCGTACCGGTGAGACCCTTGGCGGCCTGGTCGATTCCCTCCCGGAGGCGTTCCTCCAGCACAGCATCGTTCCCTGCCCGTGGGAGGCCAAGGGCCTGGTGATGCGGCATCTCGTGGAGGAACTCGGGGAGGACGCCAAGGGGATCGAAGGGGTGCGGTTCGACGAAGGCGACGGGTGGGTCCTGATCTATCCCAGTTCCAACCACGCCTGTTTCCACATCTACGCCGAGAGCGCCACGCCTGGCGGCGTCAGCGACAAGCTAAAGACCTGGTCAAGGAAGGTCGAGAACATGCAGCAATAAGGGGGCGTCTTTGTTGGAGATCAAGTTCGGCACATCGGGATGGCGCGGCATCATCGCGGACGAGTTCACATTCGAGCGGGCGCGGTTCGTGACGGCGGCCATCGCCCGTTACATGGTGGAGAGCGGTGAAGCCCGACGCGGTGTCCTCGTCGGCCATGACACCAGGTTCATGGGTGAGGATTTCGCCGCCGACGCGGCCCGTATTCTCAGCGGCATGGGCCTGGCTGTTTACCTGTGCGCCGAACCGGTGCCCACTCCCGCCGTGGCTTACCTGATCCTGTCCCGGGGGTTGGGCGGCGGTGTCAACTTCACTGCCAGCCACAACCCCAGCAACTACCAGGGGATCAAGTTCAGCACCTCCTGGGGAGGGCCGGCCCTTCCCGAGACAACCGGGAGGATCGAGGAGCTGGTCAGGCAATACCGGGAGCAGGGCCTTCCCCCCCGGTCACCGAAACCGGGACGCGTCGAGACCGTCGATCCTGCCCCGGAGTACCTCGCGAGACTTTCTTCCATCGTGGACCTCGGGCTCGTGGCACGCTCGGGCCCCCCTGTTTTCTACGATGCTCTTTACGGGACCGGCGCCGGATACCTGGACCGGGTACTTGAGGACGCCGGGTGCTCCGTCACCACCATCCACGGGAACCCGGATCCGCTTTTCGGGGGCGCCCCGCCGGAACCTTCCGAGGGGCGGCTTGCCCAGCTGGCCGGTATCGTTGCCGAAAACAAGGGGCTGGGGTTATCCACCGACGGAGACGCGGACCGTTTCGGTATCGTGGGCAGCGCCGGAGAGTTTTACCCTCCGAATACCGTCCTCGCTCTGCTGGCTGATTACCTCATCCGCGTGAAGGGTGTCCAGGGAGACCTGGCCCGCAGCGTGGCCACCACGGGACTTCTCGATACCATCGCCGCGGCCCACGGCCGCCGGTGCTACGAGACGCCCGTCGGGTTCAAGTATATCGGGCAGATGATCTCCGGGGACCGCCTTGTCATGGGCGGCGAGGAGAGCGCCGGGATGTCGGTAAGAGGCCATGTTCCCGAAAAGGACGGGATCCTCGCCTGCCTGCTGGTCGCCGAGATGGTGGCGGCAGCGGGCCGGACACTGTCCGAGCTTGCGGCCGAACTGGCGGACAGGTACGGGCCCAGGTTCTCGAAGAGGGTGAACCTCCCTCTCACCGAAGAGCTGGTAACGGGGCTTCGCGAGCTTCTGGAAACCCCGCCCCGGGAGGTTGGAGGACAGGAGGCCCGGGACCTTGTCACCATTGACGGTACCAAGTGGGTTTTTGACGACCGGACGTGGGTGCTCCTGAGACTGTCGGGAACGGAACCCGTGGCAAGGCTGTACGTGGAGGCAGACAGGGAAGAGAGGGTTGCGGATCTTACACGGGCCTTCAGGAAATGGATCTCGGGAGGCACGAATGGCTGACGGAAGACGGGAACTGTGAAACCGGGCGAAAGACAGCGGGTCTGGATCGTTCTGTTACTGATCCTGGCCGTGTTCGTTGCCTTCAGCGCCGCCGGCGAAAGGGGCTTTATCAGGCTCAATGCCATGGGGTCCGAGCGGGACGAACTGCGCCGCCGGGTCAGCGAGCTGACAAAGGGCAACGCTGACCTCGCCGAAGAGATCAGCCTGCTAAGGGATGACCAGGCTACAATTGAAACACTGGCCCGCACCGAGCTGGGAATGGCTCGTGAGGGAGAGACCATCTATATCCTGCCCGAAGTCCTGACCGAAGGTCCCGGAAGCGGGCCGCGATGAATTTCACTGTCAACCGAGCGGTGGTCGGGCACCTGAGCCTTTTACTTCCCGTTCTCGCCCTGGTCTCCCTGCTGCTGCCGGTGACCGGAGAAGGGCAGCTGCCCGCTTCCATGTACCTGGGGATCCAGCTGTCCCTGGTTTTCGCGGGGATGGTCCTTGCCGTGGCGGCCGGGAAACTGGACGGAAAACCGCTTCGGATCGCCCTGGCCGACCTGCGCGTCCAGGCCGGCGTCTTCCTGATGCTCGGTGCCGGCGTCCAGTTCGGGGTCCACCGCTGGCCGCTGGTTCCCCTGGTCCTTTTCCTGTTCTTCCCCCTCACCGATTTCGCCTGCAGACGGTCGGTCCTCTGGCTCCCGGCCCTCGTCCCGGCCGTGGCGGCAGCCGGACGGTATGCGTTCCTGAGGGAGATGGAGATGGCGCTGTGGGCGGCGGCTTTCCTCGCATACAGCGTTATCCTCGGGTTCAGGATGTCCAGGGATCAAAGGACGATCCTCTCCTCCCGGTCCCAATTTAACCGGATGAAGAGCGATGCAGAGGATGTGATGAAACGGGTTCAACAGGATGACAGGGGGAAGACCCTTGACCGGATCAGGGGTGAGGAGGCTGCCGCCGCCGCCGCCCTGGACGAGGACGATCTCCTCCAGAAGCTGCTCATCCTGGGGTGCCGGTTCTTCGGCGCCAGGACCGGCATCCTCCTCGTCCCGGCGGAAACGGGCTACTACAGGATGCGGGCTGCCGTCCATCGCGGCGTGAAGATCGTCGAGGAGCTGGTCCCCTCCGACAAGGGCTTTATCCACATCGCCGTTCAGCGCGGCGGGGTCCTGTGCGTTTCCGATGCCCGGTCCGCGGGACGTTCCCTCGGGCTTTATTCCGACAAGACCGAGGTCGGCTCTTTCCTCGTCAAGGTCCTTTACGACAAGGACTGGGCACAGGATGCCGGGGACGGCGAAGGCCAGGGGAAGATCCGATGCGTGCTTTATTTCGACAGTGAGACCGTTAACAAGCTGTCCCTCGACGCGGTCACCTCGAAACGGCTGGAGGAGTTCGGGGCCCTTGTCTTCAAGGCGATGAGAACGGCCGGTCTTCTGCACCGCATGACCACCGACATGTCGGTAAAGGACGCCATTGCCCGGTATGCGCGGAACCTGACCAGGTCGTTAAAGCCCGAGGACCTGGCCGAGGAGGCGTTAAAGGCCATGCTGGAGGCGCTGCCCGAGTGCAGCGGGGCGGCGGTCCTGCTCTACGATGACGAAGACAGGGCTCTGTCCGTGGCGGCTTCTTCCGGAGAACTGGTCGGCGGGCTCAAGGACGCGAAGATCTTCCGGGACGAACCCAGCCAGATGGGGCTCCTCCTCCGCCGTTTTGCCGAGATGGGGAGCGGTCCCAATCCGAACGGATCCAGCCAGGCCGAGATCCTCATCCATTACAAGCAGGCCAGGAAGTCCCCTTTTTTCCTCAGGGGAGAAAAACTGGATCGCATCACCTCCTTTGCCGCCATTCCCTGTTACATGGGGAAAGAGGACGGCAAAACATCTCTCAAGGCAGCCATCGCGGCCGTATCCCGCAAGGCTGATGTCTTCAGGCGGGAAGAGGTGGAGGACCTGAGGACCCTCGCGGGAATGATGGCGCCGGCGCTGGACAACGCCCTCCAGCACCGGAAGGTGGACAACCTGTCCAGGACCGACGGGTTGACCGGCCTTCTCAACCACAGGACCTTCCAGATCATCCTCGACGGCAAGATAAACAGCATGAGCCGCTATGGGCAGTCCATGGCCGTGCTCATGGTGGACGCCGACAAGTTCAAGACCGTCAACGACACCTATGGCCATCCCGTGGGTGACGAGGTCCTGGTGGAACTGGCTGCCCGGCTCAAGGCCCTGGTGAGAAAGAACGACGCGGTTGCCAGGTACGGGGGTGAGGAGTTCACCGTGGTCCTCGACAGCGTTGATGAACATAACGCCCGGTCCATCGCCGAGAAGATGCGCGAAGCCATCGCTTCCAGGCCGTTCGCCACCGCTGCCGGACAGCTTTCCGTTACGGCCAGCTTCGGGTTCAGCGTTCTTCGCAAGGATGACACCACAACCAAGCGGGAGTTCCTCGGGCGGGCCGACCAGGCGCTGTACCATGCCAAGGAAAGCGGTCGCAACCGGGTCGTCAGCTACATGGAGATCGAGGGCGCTGCCGCCAGGAGAAACCCGTACACCGGAGCCGAAGAGGCGGAAGTGGCGGGGGAGGTCCGATCATGACCAAGATCGCCGGGATCCAGTTCGCGGCTAAAGAGGACCCGGAAACCAGCCTGGGAAAGGCCCTCGAACTGGCCGCTCTCGCCGTGGAACGGGGAGCGGGGCTCATCGCTTTCCCCGAACTCTGCACGACGCGCTGGTTTCCCAACAGGATGAGACAGGGGAACTTCGAGCTCGCCGAGGCGGTCCCCGGGCCGGCCACCGAGCGATTGTGCCTTTTCGCCGCCCAAAACGACGTTGTCATCGTCTACCCTTTCTTCGAGATGGCCGGCAAGGGCCGATATTTCAACAGCACGGCTGTTATCGACGCCGGCGGGAAATTGCTGGGTATCTACCGGAAGATCCACATCCCCAACGTGACGGGCTGGCAGGAGAAGTTCTACTTTCTCCCGGGGGACAAGGGGTTCCCGGTATTCGACACGCGGATCGGCAGGGTCGGAGTCCAGATAAGCTGGGATATCTTCTTCCCGGAAGGTTCAAGGATCCTGGCTCTCAAGGGGGCCCAGCTCATCGTCGTTCCCACTGCCAACGCCCACGCCAGTCACGACCGCTGGGAACGGATGATGGCCGGAAACGCCCTGGCAAACGGACTTTTCTTCCTGAGGGTCAACCGTGTCGGACGCGAGGAAAAACAGACTTTTTACGGGAAGAGCTTCTGCATGAATCCCCATGGCGAGCTCGTCCACAAACCGGCAGGGGCGAGGGATTCAGTCCACATATCAACCATCGACCTGGACGAGATCCCCAGGACCAGGCAGGAATGGGCTTTCTTCAGGGACCGCAGGGAGGACCAGTACGTGGAGATCAGGGGCAGGCTGCTCTCGGCGGATGGACTTGGTATCCCGCCAGGGCTTTACTCGGGAGGGGCCGATGATGAGTGACGCCGGAATTTCCAGCAGAACGCCCAACCGTGCGGGGAGGCAGCGGGGCCCGGTTCTTTTAGTCCTTCTCGCGCTGATTGTACTCTTGTCGGGGTGCCGGTCCATGAACCCGCTCCCGAACTTAGGAGTGGGGCAGGCCACACCTGACGAGAACCGTATCCGGAAGCTGATGAAATGGCATTCCGGCCGGGTGGAAGTGTACCGGGAGTTCAAGACCGTGTTCACGGCGAGGGCTGTCTACCTCTCCGGGGACATCCTGGAATCGGTGGTTGAGTTCGAATCCCGGTCCAAGCTTTTGAGTCCCGATGAACGACGGGAGCTGGAAGAACGTCTGGTGGGGGACAAGGGGACTTTCAAGGTCCTGCTGGGGTTCTACACCCCCGGCGATGAGCTCAATGACCTCGCCGGCGAAGAGTCCATCTGGGTGACTTACCTCGAGGACCCGGACGGGACCGTTACCAGGGGTACCTGCCTTGGCGTGGATGAGGATGAATACAGTGTCTACATGAGGTTCCTGAAATGGGACCTTTCCTGGTCCAAACTGTACATCCTCTGTTTCCCCATGGACCCCGCCGTCCGCGAACCGGCCGACGGGCAGATCAACCTGGTTATCTCGGGTTCCCAGGGGCGGGGAGAAATCCGGCTGAAAACCTCCCCTCCGGGTAGCGTACCGTGATCATCCTTGCCGCGGATACCTCCACCACCAGCGGCAGCGTCGCGGTGAGCGGCTCAGACGGCACGGTCCACGCCGTCGAACTGGACCCTGCACTGCCCCACAGCCAGACCCTCCTGCCCGGGATCCAGAGAGCCCTCGCGGCAGCCGGGCTGTCCCGGGAGGATGTCCAGGCTGTCGCTGTCGGCATCGGACCGGGAGCATTTACCGGTCTGCGGGTGGGGCTTGCCACCCTGAAAGGCTGGTCGGCGGCGGCGGGCCTGCCCATGGTCCCCGTGGTTTCCCTTGACGCGGCGGCGCTCCCCCTGCTCAGGATGGGTGTCCCGGCCATGGTTGTTTCAGATGCCCGGAAAGGGGAGGTTTACGCGGCCTGCTACCCGCGGCTGGACGAACATGGACTACCGGTCCGGAAAGGTGAGATCGATCTTGTCCCCATCGAGGAGATGGAAAGGTGGATCGCCGAGGCAGGGGAAAGGGGAGCACACCTGGCAGGGACCGGGGTCAGATACCTTCTGGATAAGGGTATCGGGTCCTCCCTTGCGGCCGATGGCGAAACGGACCGTGTCCCCCTGGCAGAGGATATCCTTGCCATCGCCGCCGTCATGGTCGATCTGGGTATGACCGTGGATGCGGCCGCCGTCGTCCCGTCCTATGTCCGGCTGCCGGATGCGCGTCCACCGTCGCCTGGAACAGTGATCACAGGCTCAGGGACCCGCGACAATGGCCCCTGAGAGCCGATCCCCGGTCTCACGCGCCCTTCAGATAAGGCCCATGGGGACAGCCGACCTTGACCAGGTCGTCGTTATCGAAGGAAATTCCTTCAACCATCCGTGGTCCCGCGAACAGTTCCAGGCGGAACTTTCCCGTTCCCATGTCTCCCGTTGTTATGTGGCTGAATTTGCCAACGGCGATCATGGAGGGGGCGGCCCCGAAGGACCGCGGATAGCCGGCTTCGTGACGGCGTGGCTTGTCGCTGACGAGATCCACATAACCGATGTGGCGGTTCACCCCGACATGCGGGGGCGAGGGGTCGCCCGGGTCTTGCTGGAGCACGTGCTGGAGGAGGTGCGCAGCCACGGAGGGCGATGGTGTCAACTCGAGGTGAGGGTCGGCAACACCGCGGCCAGGGGACTGTACGGCAAGCTGGGTTTTGAGACCCTTGGCGGCCGGCGGGGGTATTACAGCGACGGTGAAGACGCGGTGGTGATGGGCAAGGAACTGGATCTGCAATCCAGTTCCGGTGTCTAGCAGCGTGTCGGAAAGCCGTGACATCACGATTGCGTAATCACGCAGGTGGCGTGACTAAAAGGGTCGGGTCACGTGTTCCGGAGGGGGAACCATACCTGAAATCCGCCGGTTTGGGCTCCTCCGTCCGGGGTTTGGGGCGTCGATGAAAAGTTTCTGACACTGTCCGGACACGTTCTTCGGACCCGGACCTGGAAAACGGCATCTCCGATGCCCCGACCGGAGGCCGGCCAAAACCAATCGCGGATTTCGGGTTCTGGATGTTCTTTACAAAGTTGTTTCCATTGACTATTATTTTTTCCTTCGCGGGCATAACTCAGCTGGTAGAGTGTCAGCTTCCCAAGCTGAAAGTCGCGGGTTCGATTCCCGTTGCCCGCTCCACCAATACACAAGCCGCCACAAGGCGGCTTGTTTATTGGTGGAAACAAGCGGATTGAGGATTGAGAGTTACGGATTGAGAGTAGTATAACGAGCGTTCCGGATTTGTGTGTTTTGCGCTACATTTCCATGGTATCAGTTCCAACGATGACAATTTTCAATTCTCAATTCGTAATTTTCAATAAATAATCCTGAAACGGAGACACGTTGCCAAATCTTGTTGATTTGCACACCCACATCCTCCCCGGTCTCGACGACGGCGCCGGGGATGCCGAACAATCCCTGAGGATGCTGGAGGGCCTTGAGAAGCTGGGTTTTTCCCACGTGTTCACCACCCCCCACCATCGCCTTTATTCCTGGGAAGGGCTGGAGGCCGGGATCGTACACCGGGCGGTTGAGGATATCAGGGGGAGAGTCTCGGCGAGGGGGCTGGAGGTGAAGCTTTATGCCGGGATGGAGTTCGACCTGGACGAGGCCCTGGTCGAGAGGGTCCTAAACAGGCCGGGAAAAACCGGCCCGGTCCTCGTGGACATCGGTTTCTGGGGAGTCCCAAGGAACCTGCCGGGGCTGCTGGGAACGATCCCTGGAGCCGTCTGCCTGGTTCACCCGGAAAGGAACAATGAACTCTGCCGTGACATGGGTGGGCTCAATGATCTCGTCGTTGCCCGCGTCAGGCTCGTGGGCAACCTGGGAAGCCTGTCCGGGATGTACGGCCAGCAGGTCCGCAGGCGGGCCCGCGAGTTGCTGGAAAAGGATCTGTACTGGGCCCTTGCCTCCGATCTGCACGGTGAGGAACAGCTGGACTGGATCGGCAGTGGAATGAAAGAGCTCTGCGCCATGGGCGGACCTGGTGCCGCAAAAAGGCTCCTTTCCGATAACCCCATGGAAGCCGTTATCAACATGGAGGATGACCTTTGAAGGGAACACTGAGCCGTATCGTCAGGGACGCACTTGAGATGGCCGCCGGTGAGGGAGAGATCCAGGCCAAAATACCCATACCGATCATCGAGATGACGAGGGACCGGAAGTTCGGCGATTACGCCACAAACGTGGCCATGGTCCTAGCTTCCAGGCAGGGAGAGAACCCCCGGCAACTGGCAGGGAAGATCGCCATGAGGGTTTCACAGGCCGACGATGCGGGTTTTATCGCCGAGGTGTCGGTAGCGGGTCCGGGCTTTATCAACCTGACGATGACACCCGGGTACTGGTCCTACGTCCTGAAAGGGGTTCTCACCGACGGAGCCCGATTCGCCCGTTCGGATATCGGCAAGGGACAGAAGGTCCAGGTGGAGTTTGTGAGCGCCAACCCCACAGGCCCTCTCCACGTCGGTCACGGAAGGGGTGCGGCCCTGGGCGACGCGCTGGCCAACATCCTTCAGTGCGCCGGTTACGACGTCGAGAGGGAATACTACATCAACGACGGCGGTAACCAGATCCGCACCCTCGGAGTCTCGGTCCACGCCCGCTACCTGGAGCTTTGCGGTGTGGATGCCCCCTTTCCGGAAGAGGGTTACAAGGGAGAGTACGTGCGGGACATCGCCGCTAAGCTGAGGGAGGAGGAAGGGGACCGTTACCTGGAGATGGAAACGGCCCGGGCGGTGGAAGGGATCGCGGTCAAGGCCGCGTCCTGGATCCTGGACGATATCCGGGATGACCTGGAACAGTTCGGGGTCGTGTTCGACGTCTGGTTCTCGGAAAAGGACCTTTATGACCGCGGCCTCGTGCAGCAGACCCTCGAGGACATGGAAAAAAGGGGGGGACTTTACAGGGAGGACGGGGCCCTGTGGTTCCGCTCCACCGACAGGGATGACGACAAGGACCGGGTCCTGGTCAAGAGCGATGGCTCCCTGACCTATTTCGCTTCCGACGTGGCTTACCACAGGGACAAGTATGAGCGTGGTTTCGACCGGGTGGTCAACGTCTGGGGCGCCGATCACCACGGGTATGTCGCCAGGATGAAAGCGGCGGTGGCCGCTCTTGGCCGGGACATGGAAGATCTGCAGATCGTGCTGGTCCAGCTTGTCAGCTTGGTCAGAAAGGGCCAGCCGGTTGCCATGAGCACGAGGGGCGGTCAGTTCGTGACGTTGAGGGAAGTCCGCGACGAGGTTGGCAGGGATGCTGCCCGGTTCATCTTCCTGACCCGCAAGGCCGACAGCCAGCTGGAGTTCGATCTGGATCTCGCCAAGGAGAGGAGCAACGACAACCCGGTCTACTATGTGCAGTATGCCCATGCCAGGATCTGCAGTATCCTGAGGAACGCCGCCGAGCAGGGGATCCCGATGCCCGATCCTGAAACCGTCGAGTTCGGCCTTCTGGACCTGCCGGAGGAAAAGGAGCTCATCCGCCACATGGCCGCACTACCCGACGTCGTGGAAGGAGCGGCGTTGTCCATGGAACCTCACAGGATCACCAACTACCTTCGTGATATCGCGACGACCCTGCACAACTACTATTATCACCACAAGGTCCTTACTGATGACGCCGCCGTCACCTCGGCCCGGCTGAGCCTGGTCCTGGGTGTGAGGACCGCTGTCGCAACTGCCCTGGCCCTGCTGGGCGTGGCGGCGCCCGAGAGGATGTGAGGATGGCTCGCAGGTCCACCCAGCCGCGGGAGCTCGTTCGCCTGACCCCGCTGCAGTTCAGCCTTGCGGTCAGCATCGTTGTGCTCCTCGCGGCCGGAAGCGGACTTGCCGGGTATCTCTACGGGTATCGCAAGGCCATGGAAAAACCGGAGACGGTCCAGTCGCCCCCCGCGGCCGACCAGGGGGTCACCGCCCCGAGCGGCAGGCCGGGTGTGGACAGCCAGGCTCCGGTGACTTTCTACACGACTCTGACCGAACAGCGGGAGCATACACCGGCAAAGCGGGATCCTCCTGCAACGGAAGCGCCCGGCACTGCCTCTCCTCCAATTTCTACGTCTACTCCTGCTCCTGCTGTTGAGACTTCCGCAGCAGTGGCCAGGAGTGGGGCCATCATGCTCCAGGTCGCTTCCTACGGAAAGAGAGAGGCCGCCTCCAGGCTCCTCGAGAGCCTTGGCGGTGAGGGCTATGCAGGGACCGTCGTAAGAGCCGATCTCGGCGACCGCGGCGTCTGGTACCGGGTCAGGATCGGGCCGTACGGGGGTGAGAAGGAGGCCGGACGGGTCCTGAAAAAACTGAGGGAAGAACGAAACCTGAAAGGTTTTGTGGTTAACAGTACACAGTGAACCGTTGACAGTCAGTCGCTAATGCTTAACTGAAACACATGCCCCCACGGGCTTTTTTTGTTTTTCAGGTTTGGCACTGTGAACTGTAAACCGTGAACCGTAAACTAAAGGTTCATGAGGACAGGTCGGCATATTCGCGCCGGCCGAAGGTCCTCCTGAACCTTTTTCTTAGCACCTTGACAGAACTCCTTGAAATACCTTATTTTATTCAAATTGTTTGGTGATCTTTAAAAAATTTCCTGGAGAGTTCTTGTGAGTCCGTCAAGTGCTTGCCGGCTATGGTGTCACCAATGACCCGATATCCGTAGGATGTTTCGGAGGCAGGATGCTCAAGGCGTTCGAAGAGCTGGAAAAGGCGGTCATCAGGCTCCTCGACCGGGAGGACGCGCGAAAGAAAAGTCCCCCTGGGTCCGGGAGGCGTTCGCCGGGTCCGTCTGGTGGTGACAACGAGGAAGCGGCTGAACTGATCCGCAGGGCCATCAAGAGGCTCAAGTCCCTTTAATGATGGGTGAGGAGCCGGAGGGAAGCATGCCAGGCAGGGTCGATGTCGAGATCTTCGGGAAGGTATACACGGTCCGCGGCGACAAGGATCCCGATTACGTCCGCAGGGTTGCCGAATTTGTCGACCGAAAGATGAGGGAGATCTCCCAGGTCACGGAAACGGTCTCCACTTCGAGGATCGCCATCCTCGCGTCCCTGAATATCGCCGATGAGCTGATGACCCTTTTAGAGGAGTCAGAAGAGCTCAAAGTCCGTATCAGAGACCTTACTGACCGGATCGGAAGGTCACTGGGGGAGAAATCGCCCTGACACCCGGAATCAGCAGACCGGATAGTGAACAGGATCGATCGCTGATTTCGGGTCTTGATGGGAGAGGAGCTTTCTGATAAATAGAACATGACCCCTGCCCTGTTCGTGGAGGCCTGTTACTTTTGAGCCAACACTCTGTAGACGGGGCTCCCATTGCGGGCGTGGTGTGCATGTTCGCAACCGCGAAAAGCCTGAAACGCTCCTTGGGAAACCCACCTGGTCGAGCAGGTTCAAAAGCTGAACTTGACCACGGCAACGGGCGGGGGTTTTCTGGAAGTAATCTGGACCGGTCGTAAGAGGCCTGCATGAGTCCAGTTTGATATATAACTTGAAGTTCAGCAGCTGAGGGATTCTGTAAGTGGTAACATGGGCCGTATGAAAGGCCCTGCCATATACTAAAGAACACAGTCTGACACATACGAGCCGCTCACCTCCCGGGCTTTCGCGATGCAGGGGTGTTCTCGAGACAACAGGATCTCCTTCAAGTTACGAACTGGTCCTCCCGTGGGCCTCACCGGTGCGGCCGCAACTGCGGTCGAAACGCAACATTATTCACTGGTGAGGTTTTCTTGTATCATCTCGACAACCATGACAAACAGCGTATCCGGGAGAGGATGCGTGCCCTGAGACACAGCCTTTCGCCGGAGCAGGTCCGTTCGGCGGGGATCGCTGTGACAGGCGGTGTCCTGGACCGCCCCGAGACGGCCGCGGCGGGTACGGTGTGCGTCTACGCCCATACCTGCAAGGAAATCCCCACCGACATGCTCATGGATCGCCTGCTGGAGAAGGGTAAAACAGTAGCTGTTCCGGACTGGGAGGGCTGGAAACAGGGCTTCGGTCTCCGAACAGCGGCCATCGCCGGTCTCAACGACCTCGATCTCGAATCGAGGGTCGTCCCTCAGCCTTCCCGTGTCGAGGGGAACATCGTCCCTGTCGACGAGATCGACATTTTTCTTCTCCCCGGACTTGCCTTTGATCTGCGGGGCAACCGCCTGGGCATGGGCGGCGGCTATTTTGACCGCCTCCTGGCCCGTGCGTCTTCCACCGCCACTTTCCTCGGGCTGGCCTACAATTTCCAGGTCATCACCCATCTGCCGGCTGAGAGTCACGATATCAGGGTCCACGATGTTGTGACACCCGGCCATGCCGGAGCCCGGGGTGTTAACGATAAACAGGAGGGTATTGAGTATGATACCTGAAAAGATCATCATCTGGATCGCCCTTGTCGCAGGCGGGATCGCGGCAGGGTTCGCGGCTCGCATCTTCCTTCAATCGACATCCGATCGGCGCAGGCAGCGTGAGGCAGCCACCTCGATAGAAACTGCCGAGAGGCAGGCAGCAAGTCTCCTCAAGGAGGCCGAGATCAGGGCCAAGGAGCTCCTGCTGGAGTCCAGGTCCAGGCTGGAGGAGGAAACAAGAGAAGAAAAGCGCGAGATGCAGAAGCTTGAAAAACGGCTGCAGCAGCGTGACGAGAACCTGGACCGCAAATTCGAGACATTGGATAAAAAGGAGCAGGACCTGGTCAACCGCGAAAAGGCGGTTGCCGGACAGCAGAGAGCTGTCTCCGAGAAAGAGAAGGAGCTAAGCGCTACCATAAGTGAACAGAGGATCAAGCTGGAGCAGATCTCCGAGATGACCGCTGACCAGGCCAAGGAAGAACTCAAATCCATGATGGTGGAGGAGGCCAGGATCGATCTGGCCAAGACCGTCAAGAGGATGGAAGAGGAGGCCAGGGAGACGGCAGACAAGAAGGCCAAGGAGATCATCAGCCTGGCCATCCAGCGGTATTCGGGAGAGTACGTGGCGGAAAAGGCGGTGACGGTGGTCAACCTTCCAAGCGACGAAATGAAGGGAAGGATCATCGGCCGGGAGGGGCGCAACATCCGCTCCTTCGAAAGCGCCACCGGCGTGGATCTCATCGTGGACGACACTCCCGAAGCAGTGGTCCTTTCGGTCTTCGATCCCATCCGGCGGGAGATCGCCAGGATAGCCCTGGAACGCCTCATCACCGACGGCCGGATCCACCCGGCCCGGATCGAAGAGGTGGTCAAGAAGGTTTCGCGGGAAATGGAGACATCCATCAAGGAGGAGGGCGAGAAGTCGGCCTTCGATATCGGTGTGCACGGGATCCATCCGGAGCTCATCCGTCTCATGGGTAAACTGAGATACCGGACAAGCTACGCCCAGAACGTCCTGCACCACTCCATCGAGGTGGCTTTCCTGTGCGGGATCATGGCGGCTGAGCTTGGACTCAACGTCAAGGATGCCAAGCGGGTCGGTTTCCTCCACGATGTGGGCAAGGCGGTGGACCACGAGATAGAGGGCTCCCACGCTCTTATCGGGGCCGAACTTGCCAAGAAGTACGGAGAATCCCAGAAGCTCGTCAACGCCATCGCCTCCCACCACGACGAGGTGAAAGCGGGTTCCATCGAGGCGGTCCTGGTGCAGGCGGCCGACGCCCTTTCGGCGGCCCGGCCCGGCGCGAGACGGGAAATGCTGGAGAGCTACATCAAGCGTCTCGAGGATCTCGAGAGGATCGCCAACACGATCAAAGGGGTCGACAAGAGCTACGCTATCCAGGCCGGCCGCGAGATCCGCATCATGGTGGAATCCGATGAGGTCAGCGATGAACAGTCCGCGGTGGTGGCCCGACAGATCGCCCAGACCATCGAGAAGGAACTGGCCTATCCCGGGCAGATAAAGGTCACCGTTATCCGGGAGACGAGAGCGGTGGATTACGCGAAATAGGCGCGGATACTAGGTGCTACGTACTATGGACTAGGACAACCGCTGTTGGCATAGCACATAGGATATTGCCCATAGCTCAAGCGTTTGAAAGGTACTCCATTTGAGTAAAGAGACCAACACCATCCGCGTGCTGTTTATCGGCGACGTTGTCGGCAAGCCCGGCAGGGTGGCGGTCCGGGAGCTTATAGACAGCCTTGTAGATCACCATCACATCGATCTCGTGGCCGCCAACGCCGAGAACGCGGCAGGGGGGTTCGGGATCACATCGGAGACGGCCGGGGATCTTTTCTCGGCCGGCGTCCACCTTCTTACCACCGGCAACCACGTCTGGGACAAGAAAGAGGCGCTGGATCTTCTGGCAAATGAGGAGCGTATCGTGCGCCCGGCGAACTACCCTCCCGGCGCCCCCGGTCTGGGTCTCGTCACGGTCAAAACGCCCGGCGGGGTCCCTGTCACTGTCGTTAACATCTCGGGACGGGTCTTCATGGATAACGTGGACTGCCCCTTCAGAACTATGGACCGGATCCTGGAGGACCTGGCCGGCGCCGGCGGGAAATGCGTGGTGGTTGATTTCCACGCCGAAGCCACCTCCGAGAAAAGGGCCATGGCCCTTTACCTGGACGGCAGGGTCAGCGCGCTCCTTGGCACCCACACCCACATCCAGACCGCCGACGAGCGGATCATGCCCGGGGGGACAGCCTACCTCACGGACCTGGGGATGACGGGGAATGGGGACGGGTCTGTCATCGGCATCGATTTCAAGGCGGCCCGTTACCGGTTCCTCACCCAGATGCCGGCCAGGTTCGACCTGGCCAAGGGGGTCCCGGTTTTAAACGGGGCCTTTGTGGAGATGGACACGGCGACCGGGAAAGCCCTTTCCATCCAGCGGGTCACCAAATCCCTCGACAGGTCCGTATCCCCCTAAAAGCCTGCACGGAAAACCTGGGCAGGCTTTTAGCTGATGTTTGTCTGGAACCCCAATAACGGTTCCGACAAACTTTTTAACCATAAAGGTTGATGACTTCGCAAAAAGTCATCAACGCGCCCCGCGCGGGGCGCCCAAATCAATGACTCACTCCGTAAGTCATT
>JARGFV010000008.1 GCA_029210545.1 bacterium | reverse complement strand
CACAGACTTTGGTGATCTATCAGCAGTCATTGTAAGGAAAGGGAAAACGACGCTTTTCCCTTTCCCCAGGACATTAAGGAGCCAGGAAAAGTCCCGCCTGGACTTTTTGCGACCCTATCAAAGTCCCGTGTGTAAATTTCGGTAAAATCCGATAAAATCCCAGGTAAGTTGCGCTCGACAGTATGCCTTATAGCAAGCTGTCAGGTCCAGCCAAAATCCCCAAAATCCCCAGTTTCCCTTGGCAGACCCTCGCCCAGATAGACGAAGAGGTAAAGGCTACCGGTCGCGAACTGGATTTTGAGGTTGAGGTGTACATGTCCCACGTTCACGGCAGGGAACCTTTCCGGCACCAATCGGTCTTTGCCCCGGTGGTCAAAGGTTGATGACTTCGCAAAAAGACCATCAACGCGCCCCGTAACCCGGCCAGAGAGACCCGCGCCGGGTGTGCGACTTGCCTGCCAGGGGGAAAATGGGATAATGTTGTCTGCACACTTGCTCCCCATGCTTCGCCTGTCTTTCGTAGAGCAAGCTGCGGCCAGCGCACTCTGTAGTCCTTCCATAAAACGTTCACGGAGGAGCCAAATGAGAGCAGCAGTGCTGAATAATACAGCAGACCTTTCGGTTGTTGACCTTCCCGATCCGGTACCGGGGTCCGGTGAGGTGCTCATCGCCGTGACCCTGGCTGGCATCTGCGGCACTGACTATTCGCTTTATAAAGGGAAGTTCGACGTTCCCCTGCCGGTGATACCCGGCCACGAGGGGATTGGAATCGTTAAGGAGGTCGGCCCCAATGTATCGAAAGTTACTGCGGGACAAAGAGTTGTCATCCAACCCAACTTCTCCTGTTGGGATTGTGAACTGTGCAATTCGGGGATGGATAATATCTGCTCCGAAAAGATCCGTTTGGGAATCGACGCTAACGGCATGTTCGCACAGTACGTCAAGGTCCCTTCCAGGTACGTGTGGACTGTGCCGGAGAGCCTCGATGACCAGACTGCCGTCCTTACGGAACCTCTTGCAGTCGCCGCCCACGGCGTCAAGATACTGCCCCCGGCAGATGGGGACCGGGTCATGATCATCGGCGGCGGTGTCATCGGCCTCATGACGCTGCTGCTCGCCAAACTCGCGGGAGCGGAGGTGGGCGTTTCGGACCTTCTGGGCGAGCACCTGTCGCTGGCAAGTGAGATGGGTGCCGACAGCACATTCCTGGTCGGCGGTGAAAAGGAACCGGAGCCTTCCTCATTTGATCTTATCTACGAGACCAGCGGAGCGGCGGTCGGCCTTGCGGATGCCATCGGCCTGGCCGCACCGGGCGGGCGGATCGCGCTGCTGGGCCTTCCCGGTCCCGATCACCCGGTCTCCACCACCCAGATCGTCCGCAAGGAGCTTTCCATTAATGGTTCGATGATATACACCGACGAATTTCCCGGCGTCCTCGAGCTTCTCGAAAGCAGGCAGATCGACCCCACTCCCCTTATCTCAGACGTGATAGGACTTGAAGAGCTTGACAGTGCCATAAAGAACTTCCACGCACCGGACCGTTTAAAGGTCCTGGTGACTCCCTGAGGGGCATGGTTCCACTCAAACAAGTTCCCCTTTATATATTCCCGGACCCGTCAGGTCAGTGGAAATCCGTGTCGTCTGCTATTATCTCTAATATTTCTTCGACGACAGCCTCCGGACTTTTCCGGGAGGAAACTATTTTGGGGAACTGCCCGTAGCCTTTTTTCCTCTGCTGCAGCAGTTCGACGATATGCTCAAGGGGGTTCGGAACCAGGAGCAGCGGGCGCACATGGCTATCGCTTTCAGCGCGCTTGAGAATTTCCTCCGGCGTTGCCACCAGACAGAAGACCCGGCCTGTTTTGCCCAGGACGGCGGCATTGTCCCCATCCAGCATGAACCGCCCTCCGGTTGAGATGACCAGTCCGACCCGTCCCGCCAGTTCCCGGGCAAGATCGGATTCCATTTTTCGAAAGGCAGCCTCGCCCTTTTCATGAAAAAATTCGGCGATGGTCATGCCGATGCGCGATTCGATCAGCTGATCAGTGTCAACAAAATCATAGCCGATCCGCGTTGCCAGGGATCGGCCGACGGAAGTCTTCCCGGTCGCCATGAATCCGGTCAGAATGATGTTTTTATTGTCGTCATTTTGCATCGATTCGACTCAAATCAAGGATGGAAGAAACAACAGGCCGAGAACGGTCCCTACAGCTTTCTCACATACTCCTGGTACCCGCTGTAGTTGCGCTGCATCTCGTCCACGGAATCCCCGCCGAACTTGTCGCAGAAATGCCTGGCCAGCACCCACGCCACCATCGACTCGCCGATGACGCAAGCCGCCGGGACAGCCGTGACGTCTGACCTTTCCACGGCGGCTTCCACTTTGCGCTTGCTCAGAAAATGGACCGATCCAAGGGGAGACCTGAGGGTGGGTATCGGCTTCATGCCCGCCGAAAGAACGATGGGCTCGCCGTTGGATACGCCGCCTTCGATACCCCCGGCCCGGTTGGATTCCCTGAAAAACCCTCTGGGCCTGTCATAGGAGATGGCATCGTGGACTTTCGAGCCGGGAAGGTCGGCGCCCTCGAAACCGGCGCCTATCTGGACCCCCTTGATGGCCGGGATACTCATGATCGCGGCTGCGAGGTCCGTGTCGAGCCTGCGGTCCCAGTGCACGTAGCTCCCGAGTCCGACGGGGACACCGAAAGCCTGGATCTCGAAAACTCCGCCCAGGGTCTCCCCTGCCCGTGTCGCCTCCTCGATGCGCCGTATCATCTCCTTCTCGGCGTCCTTGTCGATGCAGCGGACGGGAGACTTCTCGGCCTCATTGGCCTCCTGGGGACGGGAGAGTGCTGTTTTATGGCGTGGTGATCCCCCGATTGAAAGGACGTGCCCGACGACCGTGATCCCGAACTTTTCCAGGATGATCCTCCCCACGGATCCAACTGCCACCCTGGCGGCGGTTTCCCTGGCGCTGGCCCGCTCCAGGACGTTCCTGAAGTCCTTGTGATCGTATTTTATCCCGCCGGGAAGATCGGCATGGCCGGGTCGGGGACTCGTTACAGCCCTGACGTCGATATTGCCTGATTCAGGACCCATGGTTTCCTTCCAGTTTTCCCAGTCCCGGTTCCGGATCCTCAGGGCCATGGGGCTGCCAAGGGTCCTGCCGCCACGCAACCCGGAAATGAACTGAACGCGGTCCGTCTCGATCTCCATCCTTTTCCCGCGTCCGAAGCCCTTTTGCCGCCTGGCAAGCTCCCTGTCGATGGCCTCCGTACTCAGTTCCAGCCCGGCGGGCAGCCCTTCGATGATGGCCACCAGGGATTCGCCGTGGGACTCACCCGCGGTAAGGAATCGCAGCATATTCCCTCCTTATTGATGGACTCGCGAATAGTTCATCAAATAGTTCACGCCTGTCAGGCGTGAGCTGGGGTGGGGGAGGGGTATCCATCCCCCTCCTCGTAAAATGGCTCGAGGAGACTTTTTACGACCCTGTCAAAATTGATGGACTCGCAAAAAGTCCATCAACGCGCCCCGCGCGGGGCGCCCAAATCAATGACTCACTCCGTAAGTCATTGATTTGTAAGGAAAGGGAAAACGACGCTTTTCCCTTTCCGTGGAGCGAAAAGTCCCGGATTGGACTTTTTGCGACTCTATCAAAATTAAAAAACGCATCCGCCGCTCATCGACGGATGCGTTCGTTACTCCTTCAGCAAGATCAGGATCCCACGATAGTGGCGTTGATGAAGATCAGAAGCTCGTTCCTGCTGTTGCTGGTGTTCTTGTTCTTGAACAGCCACCCTAAGATGGGCACCTTGGAGAAGAACGGCACGCTGCCCTGCCCGTCGGTTTCTTCCTCCGTGTAGACACCGCCGATAACGGCCGTCCCGTTGTTCTTGACGATGATCTTGGTATCCAGTTTGTGGGTGTTGATCCCCGTGAAGGTATTCCCTTCGAAACTGGCGGACGCGCCCTTGCTGTCCTTCTCCACCTTGACTTCCATGAAGATGTCCTGGTTGCTGGTCACCTGGGGAGTGATCTGAAGCTTGGTCTTGATGTCAGGGAAGGAAACGTCCGTGGTCGTGGTGGTTCCTGCGTCGCTCTGTGAGGTTGAGGACCGGTTCTCGGGGAACGGGTTGTTCACTTCGATGCTGGCCGTCTCGTCCTGGATCACCAGGAGGGACGGGCTGGAGATGATCCGGCCGTTGTTGCTCTGTTCCAGGGCGCTGAGCCTCAGATCCAGGTTGTCGAAGTTACCCACGCTACCGAAGGAAAATCCGAGAGCGGTCTGGGCGTTGGAGGCAGGCAGGTTAACCAGGGAGTTGGGCACGCCGGTACCTCCCGAATCGCCGAAGATCTGCGTACCACCCGACGTGGCGGACGCACCCCATTCGATACCCAGGTTCTTGATGTAAGACTCGTCAACGATGACGATCCGGGCTTCTATCCTCACCTGTGGTGTCGGGATATCCAGGGTCTGGACAAGTTCCTTGACCCGCGCCACGTTGGCTTCGATATCCTTGACGATGAGGGAGTTGGTCCTGGAGTCGGTGCTTATGGTTCCCCGCGAGCTGAGGAAAGAGCCCAGTTGGCTTACGAGGTCCTCCGCCTTGGAATAACTGATGGGGATGATCTCAAGGATGAGGTCCTCGACCTTGATCTCGGCCTCCTTGGACTTTAACGCGGCGAGTTTTTCACCCTCGAGAACAGCCCTGGGGGCAATGCGGACCACGTTGCCCTCGCGGATCTGGCCCAGCTGCTTGGTTTTGAGGATGATATCGAGAGCCTGGTCCCAGGGAACATCCACCATTCTCATGCTGATCTTGCCGCCGACGCCCTCAGCCGTGATGATGTTCAGTTCGCTGACCTCGGCGATGAGCCTCAAGACGTTGAGCAGGTCGGCGTTCTGGAAGTCCAGGGTGATCCTCTCGCCGGTGAACCGGGGACCTTCATCGGTCTTCATGGATATGGAGGTCGAGGTCGCTGCCTGTCTGGCCTGAGCCGGTTCCACGGGTGCGGGAGCCGCCGCGGCCGGTTCCGGACGGGCCATGGGCCTTTCCTCGGACATTACCCCGGACGGAGGCGCCGCCTCGGGTGCCGACGCTGTCAGGGAGATCGTCAAAGTTCCGCCGGTCTGGTCCACCTCGTAGGTTGTCCCTGCGGTGAAAGACAGGCTGACCCGGGCACCGTCAGCTCCCCGTGGGTTATAGGAACTCAGCGACTGCAGGGCCCCCTCCATGTCCCGGGTATCCTGGCTGCGCACCAGGCCTCTGGACAGGCTGACACCCGCCAGGTCCACAAGGAGGTGGCCGGCATCGGGCTGGGTAATATTGTAATCCACCGGGGTATCGGAGATGATGAGCACAGCCCCGCCCGCAGCCTCCGCCCGGTACCTGATGTCCGTAACAGCGTTGCCGCCGACAGTTGCGGATGGTGTAACAACAGGAATAAGGGCTGGGGCTGGCGCGGCCTCAACAGGAGCGGGAGTCACCTCATCGGCCGCTCCCGCGGCAGGTTCAGGCTCGCCCTGGACAGGTTCTTCACTTTCCACGGTTTGCGGAACCACGGGCGCCGCTGCCACGGCGCCTTCACCCAGTCTCAGGACAAGTTCGGAGCCCACCGATTCCAGAGCGTAGGGTGGCACAGCCTCACCGTCAAGATCCAGGACGAAGCGCAGCTTGTTCTGGTCGTAATGCTCACCGACCCGTATGCGGCTCACCCCGCCCATCTCCACAGGGATACGGCTGGGGGCGAACCCCTTGGCCACTCCCTGGACGTCCAGAACGAGCCGGGTGGGGCCGGTAAGGTCCATGGTCCTGTAGTCGGCTACCGTCCCGTCGGCCGCGAACCTGACTGTGAGCCCGCCGTCGGTTTCCTCGAACAGAACGCCGTTGATAAATCCGGCCGGGGACAGGGGCTCAGCGGCAGGGGCGGCCCCTTCAACCATGGGGGCTCCGGTCAAGGACTCCTCACCTGGTACAGTGAGTTCGACGACCTCCACATCCTGAACCTCCATGGGCTGGAGCTCCGAAGGCTGCTCAACAGCCTCCAGAGCCGCCCCCTCAGCAACCGTGACCGGCTTGAGGAAGTCGATGATAATAGTGCCGTCGGACCGCGATGTCTCGTAATCCCACAGTTCCACCAGGGAGATCTCGAGCCGGCCGATCCGGCCGGAATCCTCGTCGAACTGGATGGGGCTTACCGTGGATACGTTGCCCAGATCCACAGCGATCTCCTCACCGAGCCCGGTGACGTCGGCATCGGCCAGGTCCACGATGAGCCTCAGCGGCTCGGAAAGCCTGAACACCGTATAGGCGAGGGTCGTGGACCCTTCGATGTTCAGCCGCACCCTGTCAGGCAGTTCCTCTCCGGTCACCGAGACGACGCCGGCGACAGCCGCCTCCTCCACGGACGCGCGCATCTGGCTCCCGGGAGCCGCGCACCCGCTGAAGGCCAGGGCGAAAGCCACCAGTACCCACGGTAGTTTAGCCATCGAAAGCTTCATCACAGACTCTCCCCTTCTTTCTCGCGTAGCCTGAGAACAGTTTCCTGTTTGAACTCTTTTCCCAGGTAATCCTCGAACTGTTCCTCCACGATCACTTCCGTGGAGGTCAACCTGACGATCTTCCCTTTGTGCCTCCCCATGGGTGTGCCCACCGAAACGATGTGGACTTTCCCGTCCGGGGTAATGACGTTTGCCACTGACCTTTTCCCCATGAGGATGATCCCCTCGACACGGATGTCGGTGACCGGGATCCTCTGAAGAGGTGTCAGCGATTCCTCGGGCGCCCCTTCCTCGGCCTGCTTCACCCTTAGCAGGGATCCGAAG
The DNA here is from genome assembly GCA_029210545.1 of bacterium. Classification (NCBI taxonomy): domain Bacteria; species bacterium. Next base: position 35,767 of record JARGFV010000008.1, on the reverse strand, counting down.
GGACTGCGGTACCCGGCGGGGTTGTACCTGAACACCTCGACCTCCCCGGCCTCTGCCACCGCTTCGGCCTTGGGCGGCGCGGCTTGCTGGGGCTTGACCGCCACGGGGGCCTGTTTCGGGGGCGGGGGCGGGGCCTTCCTGCACGCCGGAGCCGCAAAAAGTCCGACGCCCAGGACCAGCAGGAGGATCGCCGTCAGGCGTGTCGGGATCGTCATGCTCAACCCCCCTTCTCCATGTACCTGTAGGTTGTCGCCAGGGCGCTGATGTCCAGGATGATCGCTCCTGTCCTTCCGTCCTCCTTGGCGTTTCCTATGGTGATGTCGCTGACGTTGATGATCCTCGGCAGCTTGCTCACGGCGTCGAGGAACATCCCCATTTCGTGATAGCCGCCCTTGACCTTCACCGATATGGGGACCTCGGCGTAAAACCCTTTGTCCACGTCGTTGCTGGGCTTGATGTAGAGCACTTCGAGTCCGTTAATGGCGCCCAGGTTGCTTATGGTCTCCAGGAGGTTGGGGATCTCACGGCTGTTAGGAAGCTCCTGGACCACCTTGCTCAGCCGGAGGTTCAGCTTTTCCACCTCTTCCTTGAACCTCGGCAGGTTCCGGGCGATGGCCTCGTTCTCGTTGAGCTTGGCCTGCTTGTTGCTCAGGTCGCCCCGCAGGCGGTCGATGGTCTTAGCCTTGCTCCGGTAAAAGCTGTACCAGTATCCGCCAACGATCAGCACGGCTACCAGCACCACCAGGCCGAGCTTTTTGACCGGTGACAGGTTGGTGATGGTTTCAACGTCGATTGCCATTCCTAAGCCCTCCCTGGCTTGGAAAATCCGTTACGCGCCGGCACCCGGGACAACCAGCAGCCGGATACTGAAATCGTTCACCCTGACCGAGCGGCCTCCAAGCTGCATCTCCTTCTGGCTTGTCTGGTCGAGCCGGATATCGTCGAAATAGACGGAAGCCTCCAGGTTGCGCATGAAGCTCGCGATGTCATCGGTTGAAAGCGACTTCCCCCTCAGGATCAGCGTGTCGGCACGCTGCTGGTAGAACTCCACCCAGACCTGGCTGGGCAGGGCCTTGTTGAGCTCGTCCATATAATGCACCTGGACCTGACGGCCCTTCTTCAGCTTGTCGATGACCTCGATCTTTCCCTCGAGGATCTTCTTGTCCTTCTTGAACTGCTCCACCTCTTTTACGATCTTGTCGAGCCGCCGGATGTCGTCCTCCGCCTGGGTGATCTGCATCCTCAGGTTCTTGATCTTCTTGCTGGTGGTGGAGTGCCAGTAGAATACCCCTATAAAGACAAGGATCAGGATCAGGACGAAGAACATCTGTTCTTGCCTGGCGCCCATGCGGCGCCGCTCTTCCCGGACCGGTAACAGGTTGATCTTTATCATCGGTCATGCGCCTTTCTGATGGCCAGACCCACGCCGATCCCCAGCATGGGCGCCGCATCCTCGATCTCAGCGGGATCGAACTTCTTCCTGTTATAGACGATGGCCTCCATGGGGTTGACCAGCTCCACCTGGATCCCAATCCTCCGTTCCACGGCCTGGATCACCTTGCCCACCTTGGCGCCGCCGCCGCAAAGGGAGACGCGGCTGATCTGGATGTCGGGGTTCGAGGAGTTGAAAAAGTCCAGGGAGCGCTGGATCTCCTGTCCCAGGTTGTCCGAGATAACGCCCAGGATCGGCTCCACATCCTCGGGCCCCTTTTCCCCCACAGGCTCGCCCTTCTTGAGGATCTCGGCCTCGTCGTAGCTGACCTGGAGCTGCTTCTGGATCGCCTCGGTGAACTGGTTGCCGCCCACCGAGATATCCCGGGTGAATATGGAGACCCCGTCCCTGATGATGTTGATGTTGGTGGTGGAGGCCCCCACATTGACCAGGGCCACCACGTCCTCGGGGTTCATGACGTAGTTGGTCTCGTACATGTTCTGAAGAGCGAAGGCGTCCACGTCCACCACCACGGGGTTGAGGCCCGCTTCGGTCACCACGGTGGTGATGTCGTTGATGACGTCCTTTTTCACCACCACCAGGAGGACCTCCATCTTCCCCTCGCCCTCGACCGTGCCCATGATGACGAAATCCATGTTGACCTCGGAGGCGTCGAAGGGAACGTACTGCTCGGCCTCGAACTGGATGTTCTTCTCCAGTTCCTCTTCCGTCATCTCGGGCACCTTGATCTTCTTGATGATGACCGAGTGGCCGGATACCGAGACGGCGACGTCCTTGATCTTGAGCTTCATCTCCCGGATCATGTCCCGGAGAGTGTCGCTGATAACGCCGGCGTCCATGATGGCGCCGTCCACGATGACCTCCTGGGGGAGCGATCGCACGCCCATGTTCACGAGACGGTACCCTTTCCCAGTCTCCTTGAGCACGACGAGCTTGACCGAACTGGAACCGATGTCCAGCCCGGCTAACGGTTTCGAACCACCAAACAGTGCCATCTGACTCCTCCCCTACTTCAGGAACACCCTGTCCCGTTCGTCCAGGGTCAGGCCGAGGGCCTTGATGATCTTCCGCATGGTCTCCATACGGCACGGGTACCCCTTCTCCACACGGTCGATGGTAGGGATGGACAGGTCGGCCGCCTTGGCAAGCTCGGACTTGGACATCAGCTTGGCTTCCCTGATGTTCCTGACATTATTGGCTTTGAGCTTCACCTTGCTCCCCTTTTTCATGGTCTTCCCCGAATCAAAAATAAAGACAAATTTTGCATAGTTTATCTAAATTTCACAAAATTTGTATAAACTTTAGAAAACAAAAAAACGTTTGTCAAGAGTAAAAAATGGAAAAGGTTTACTTTTTCAGGTTGTTGGGGCGATTACTTCAAGGAAAAGCCCAAGATTTAGTATTTAACTGCCTGTTTGAACACTATATTTTGTAGAAAACCCCGCAAACTACCATATGTAGTGTACGGGGTTGGGAGCATACCTTTCACGGGCCATCAGCTTCGCATAAAGCTACGGCTGACAAGCGGTTCTCGGTTCCAGGTTTTCTTTGGACTCTGGACTTTGGACTTTGGACTGCTCTAGTACACCCTCCTCCACTCCCGCTTGTCCAGTAAGAACAGGTCGGATCCCCCCGGCACACCCATGGGCCGGTACATCTTGAGATTGGGGACCTGGAAGAGGTCCGGTACCTGCTCGAAATTCGCGGCTTTGGTGATGGTCGTCCCGGCCAATGAAGCCTGCCCCATGAAGGTTGTCTCGTTCCCCGCGAAGTAGAACCCCGTAAAGAAGTCACTCGGCCCCCCGTTGAAGGTGATATTCCCGGGGGTGATGACACCGAGGCTGTTGATGTCATCGCCGGTGTCCCCCTTCAGGTACCCGGAACCCGCAGGCGGGGCGAAAGTCCCGTTGAACAACATGTTGCCATTACAGAACATGGTGGAGCCTGTCGTCTGGGCGAAGGCGGGGCCCGGACCGTAGGCCTCGTATTCAATGTCATCCTGGCCGTTGCCTTTTCCGATTTGCAGATCCCCTTCGATGACCACGGTGCCCTTGATAGTCAGTTTTCCATAGGTTCCCGCGGCCGGATCCCAGAAGATCCCGTTGCCCAGACCGTCGCTGAAGGCGAAGGCGGCCGTCGAGCTGTCGATGAGATTCGCTGAACCGGCTATGGTACTGGCGTCAAAAACGACACCCACGCTGTCTGACGCAGCCCAGCAGCCCTCGCCGTTGGCCCAATCCGCGTAAAGGGAGGTGGCCACCGCCGCGTCGCTGCCGGTATAACCCTGGGTGGTGATGCAGTTGTTTATGAACGCCTCGCCGAAACCCGCGGGCGGTTTCCCCTTCAGGCCATCCAGGACATTGGGCATGGGCACATCCGGCACCTCCTGCTGATAGTCGTCGATGTAATGGGGATCTCCCCAAAGCCCCGCAGCCTGGTTTTCACCGTCCACGTAGACCCCTGCAAGGGATCCCTTTACACCCGTGGAGGTGTCCATAACAGAGTCGCCGAGCTGAGTTGAAGCTGCGTCAACTTCGAGATTACCTCCATTGACGCGGACTTTCGCTTCGAGGTCGTATTCAGGTTTGAGGAGACTTTCAAGGTTGCCGGTCATGGTACCGCCGGGCCAACTTCCGCCGCCGTATAAATTATGGATATTGTTGTTTGCGCCCAGGGAAAGGGTTCCCCTGGAATAGATGGACCCGGCGATATTGACGCTTCCCTGCGGCTTGCCGTGAATCCCCGAACCGCTGAAAATGGCGTTGTCGTAAGGGGCCACGTTGTCCACCCGCAAATAGTACTCCACGGCGGCGGTGCCACCGTTGCCGTAGGCGTGGGAAAGCACCCACACCTCGTTGTCCCCCAGGTTGTAGATGTAAAGGTCGAAGGTGCAGTTGTTCACCGTGTGGCCGCCCCCAAGGGTAACTTTCTTCAGGTTGCCGAGGGCGTCGTTGCCGTCGATGTACATAGCCAGGTTCCGTACGTCCGGGTCGAAGGTGGTGCCGCCGGACATGGTGGTCATGGTAACCGATTCGCTCCAACCGGCGACGGTGGTGTTGCCCCATGGACTGCCTGTCGAGGTGTCGTTCTCAAAGTCTTTTATCAGCATGAGAAGGCCCCGCTCGAGGCCCGCCTCGGCGGCGTAAAACACCTGGGATGAGATCTTCTGGTTGCCCGCCATCTTGATCTCCACGATGGAGGTGTTGAGCACCATGGTCCCGAGCACCGTGAGCACGGTGATGAGGAACAGGGACAGGACCAGGGCGGTGCCACGCTGACCGCGGGAGCTTTCATGACAGTACTGTTTCTTTTCCGTCGACATCACGACAAACCCTCCCTGAAAATCACTCTAACCACTCCAACCACTTGTCTTTAACGCAATCCCAGGAAACCTCCCTGAGAAAATCGGCAGTAAGCGGCTGGATCCCGTAGAGGCGGAACTTGACCGAATAGTCGTTGCGCAGGTCATCGGGGGGAGTGAACTTGAAATAGCCCGCTGAATCGGTTCCCGAGTATCTGATCGTCGTTATCCAGCCCGGCAGGGAGTCGCTCCAGTAGTTCAACTCCATCTGTACAGAGTAACCTTCGGCGGGTTTCCCGCTGTTCCAGATGAGGTTCCCCGACACCGTCAGGTTGAGGTAAGACGGCGCGAAAGCCGGGGCCAGGTCGTACGTGAGACCGGTGGCCATAAGGTATTGCGTATCGGAACCGAACAACTCCCACCAGGCAGGAGGGGAAGAGGGGTCTGGCGGCGGCGGCTGCGGATGATCCAGGAACAGGGGGATCCAGTAATTGTTCCAGTAGGGGCCTGCCACGGGTTCGAACAGTATCGCAGCCATATCCGTGCTGTTGTATGTCCAGGTGCCGCTGGGGGCGCTGATGGTGCCCACATGGCCGGCGGCATCGGTTGTCACCGTCACGCTGTATACATCCGCAGGTTTGATGGTCCCGTCGAGATCGTAATCATACAATGAACAGGTCGGGGGGTCCATGCAGGTCCAGTACCAGCGATGGAAGGAAACCTTGACCGAGTAGAAGGCTGCCGGCCCGTTGCAGTCATTGATCGTCGCCGTGTCCAGAGTCAGTTGCCAGTCGCCGGAGCCGGGGGGAGGCGCTTCCTTCCAGCTGAGGTCCGCGCCGTCGGGATCGAGGGTATTGGGGGGACTGACATATATCAGGTTCTCCACCGTGATCGTTACGGGCCCCTGGCGCAAGGCTACGTGGCCCGCATGGTCCGTGGCATAGGCCCATATCTCGTAGGTGCTGCCGGGAGTCAGGGTGCATGTGTCCATGGAATAGATCTTTCTAAAATCCCTCACCTTTTCCTGAGCTGTAAAACTGTAACTCTCCACGTGTTCCCACGGCCCGATATCCGGGTCAATACCCATTCCCGACTCGATGTAGCGGTGCTCCACGGTGCTGAGGAAACCCTGATCCAAAGCTTCCATTATAACGTTGATATACCCCTGCGTGGGCAACGCGTTCGGGATCACCGAGGGCAAACTGGCCCCTGGCAGATTGTTGTCCAGGTAGACCCAGAGGTACGGCCGGGTGACGGCCTGGTTTCCGGCCTCGTCCCATGCGTCGGCCGTTATCCTGTAAAAACCTTCGTCATGGGGAGGCGGAATCGGGGCCGCCAAGTCGGAAGTGGCCCAGGCGACCGAGAAGGTACCTGAGGAAGCGTCCAGGGGCAAAGAATACTGATTCCCCAACGACCACTGATCCAAGTACTGCTCCCATTCGAAAGATCCCTGCAGTGGCCACATGTCGCTGGCGGCGGCGGAAACGATGACGTCCCCTGTGATGAAGCCGCCCACCGTCACTTCCTGGCCGCCGTTATACTCGGTCATATATACTGTGAAGGATGGACCCACCATGGGGCCAACGGCCAGGTTCTTCACAACAGGCTCCGCGGTGTCGATCCTGGTGCTGATCGCCGTGGAGGCCTGATTGGGCGACGGCATGGCGACGTCGGCGGCGTCCACCGTCAGGGTCATGATCCCCTCCACGTCGTCACAAAGCTTGATGCTGCCAGGCCATTCAAAAGTGTAGGTGCCGTTCCCCAGGGCGGGGGATATTGTCGGAGTCAGCCCGGTCGCGTCACAGGCGCCTGGCCCGGCGAAATGAGCCAGGACCGTTGTGGTATCCACCCTGTTGGGATCGCCGGCCGCGATGATCGGATCCTGAATGTCAATATCCACGCTCAGCGGGCTGGTAATGACATCGACAGTGGTCAGGTATGACGGGGGAGGACCGTATGTGATAGCAGGAGGAACGTGGTCACCGAAGATCTGCAAAACCGTCCAGAAATCGTTCCCCTGGGCGTCCTGGAGGGTCGCGATCAGTTCGATCTCCCCCTCCAGTGTCGAACCACTGGCCGGGATGGTGTCAAGGTTGTACACATAGGTCCCGCCCCCGGTGCCGGCGAAGGATGCGGCGATGGCGCCCCCTACCGCGAGGGACACCGTATAGGTGCCGGCTGCCGGCGCCATATTGGCCACCTGCATACCGATATCCACCGACTGGCTGTAGATTGCGTTGTTTGTCGGATAAGGGAACCAGATGGGGGTCAGACCGTTTGAGACAGACACACCAACGGCGGCGCTGGCGCCCATGTTGAGGCTTTTATCGTAGGCCACAGCGCTAAGGGTGTGGCCGCCGTCCAGCCAGTACGGGATGCTGCCAACGGCGGTGGTCCAGGTGAAGGTGTGATCGCCCGGAAGGCCCGCTCCCGGGAGCGTCTGGTACAGCCGCCCGTTGATGTACAGCTCGACGTGGTCGATGCCCGCCCACGATGTGGCATTGGCCACGTCGACGGCGTTCACCATGACCTGCACCTCACTTGACAGGACGGCTCCGGCACTCGGCGTAGTGATCGCCACCAGAGGGGGATCCTGGTCCTTCATGAAGAACGTTCGGGTCTTTGCCGGAAGGTAGCTGCCCGGCACATCGTAGGTCATGGTGACGTATCTCGGGAGCGTGGGGGTGGCCAGCAGATATGCGAAATCGGACGGGTCGGTCCTGAGCATGGAGAAGTACTTTCCACTGTAGATGAGCCAGTCGGGCACCATGATGCCGGTGTCCCCCTCTTCCCTCAGGACCAGGATGTCCGTGTCGTCCGCACCGGAACCGGACACGATGGTGATCGTGACGGTATCGGCATCGGAGCTGCCGTCGCCCGCCAGGAAGGGCAGGGACAGTTCAGGCCGCAGACTGTCCCCGGGGGATACCGCTACCTGGAGCGGATCTGCCGGGTCAATGACCTCCACTTCCGGAGCCGGCAGCCTGAAGATCCTGAAGGTATCCGCCCCTAAGGTCTTGACGGTCCAAGAAGGGTTGTCCAGCGGGTTGTCCTTGTCCTTGTAGGTCATGGTGATGGTGTCGCCGTCACGGACCTGAAGGGTCTTGTCATCCCTGTCCACCGTCGTGGCCAGGGCAGGGAAGAACCGGGTGTTGAGGGTCGCGCGGAACTCGGCCGAATTACCGCTCCACTCGGTGAGACCTACGACCTCGATGTCGCCCGTAAGCGCGCTTTCGAGGGTCACCTCCACGTCGTACGGGCTCGAAAAAGAATCCTGGCCGGTGGGTTCCTCGTTCTCGTCGTAATCGAAGATCTGCAGGTAGAGGTCATCCCCCGGGTTGAAGCTTTCACCTGTCCCGATCTTGTCCGATAGACCGTAGAGGCCGCTCCGGTAGATGCCGCTTTTTACCTGCGGATGGTTGGTCTCTTTCATGCCAACATTCATAATGCCGGAATAGTCGGCCCCGTTGATGGTCGCGGTCGCCGTTACCATGAGTGATCCGTCCCAGTCGGCCGTACCGGAGTACAGCTGCACAGCCGCGACGGCGAAGTTATCCGAATCCACCGATTTCGAGACCGTGTTAAAGGGAGAAACGGCATCGAAGGAACCGTTGCCGGTGGGCTCTCCGGCCACAGTGAATTTAACGGGGAAAACACGGGGGAAGGTGGAGGAGTGGAGGTTGACGCAAAACCCCGAGTCCTCTTGGTACTCCAACACCTCAGCCTGGATCGTCACGTTGTCATTGGTGTTACCCGCCTGGAGCTGCTTGCCAAGGGGATTGGAGTCAAGTACCAGGAACGGACCGGCGTCGGGATTCTGGGACCTTGTGGTGAGGAGTTTAAAGGCCACTGTCTCGGACTTTGTGGCCGGGTCGGCAATGGTCGAAACCGAGATAAAGATGTTCTGGTCGAGCTGTTCGATACCGCACCCGAGGTTCGACTCCCAGGCCAGGTCGTAACTGCCCGTCGATGGGTTGTAGGTCGGCCCTGTAATGTGGCCGATGGACACCGACACCGTGTCGACTGTCTCTCCAAAGACCCGGTTCCCGCAGGCATCCTCAAGATGGAACCGGATACCGACCTCCTGCCCGTCGATACGCTCGATCTCAAAACTGCTTCCGGTGTTTCCGCCCAGTTGGCTGGCGCGGTCCAGAACCGAGGAGGAGAACTGGAAGATCCCGGCCTTGCTGATGTCCACTATGGAATCGATGACAATGTCGTGGGGCATAGCCGCGATCAGCGTCACAGCTATAGCGGGGCTGAACGATCCCCACAGTGCGTTAAGGTTGACAGAGTAGTCTGGAGCCGCCGTTGGCATGGTGTCGGGTGGGATCCAGGTGGCGCTGTAGGTGCCGTCCCCGTTGTCGGTCTCGTCGACAAAGCTCCCGCCGGCCCCGCCGTGGCTCCAGTTCACCGTTTCGCCCGGTATGGAACCGTTACAGCCGTCCAGGAGTTTGGCGCCGAGAAGAACCCTCTCCCCGCTGACGGCCTGGCACATGCGAACTTTTCCCGGAGCCGAAAGGGCGATCGCGCCGCCGGAAGAGTCGACGTAACTCACCGATAATCCGCTATTGAAATAGTCTCCGCTATTGTCAAAATGGGAGGCCGCACCGCCGGTGATCTGGATGGCATTTGACATTGTGCTGACAACCTGTGTGCAGACGCCGTCCGTATAGACGAACTTCAGGTGGATATAGGTGCCTGGTGTCACGTTTGACAGTCCCTGGGCGGCCAGGTACCGCAGTTCGCCAGTGTCAGTATGATTATTGATGGCAGTAGTATCGGTGGGATCGTAGATATTATATGAAGTGTTGTTGTCATCATAGGCATAGACCTGGATCCCCCGGTTGGGATTGGTATTGGTGGTGAGGTCCGCGTTCTTCGCGAAGACCTCGATCAGGGGATTGTCGTCCCAGTTGGATGTCATATCCGGTACATTCCCGGATAACATGGCGAGTTGGTCGCGACAGGCCGCATACTTCCCGTTACCCGGGATAGTCGGGGGAGTAACAGTACGATCCAGTTCTCCACAGTAACCCAAAACGATCTGTCCGGCCTGGGTCGTCACGTCCTCGAGGTTCCGGGCCTTGAGGTCCAGCACCGCCTTGCGTTTGCGGAAATTCGGGTTGGCTCCGCTCTCCGGATCGGTGTACTGCCAATCCGGCTGGGAGGTCCGCGCCGTGACCCGGGCCTTGACCCGCTGGATCATCAGGAGGGATTTGTCTCCCCCGGTGGGGTATCCACCGACCCCGCCGGGAATCCCGGGGCTGCATAGTGTGGTTGAAAGAGTGCTGGCACACGGCGGACTGGCCGGATTCACATTCACCAATTCGTTTTGAACGTTGAAGTAGGAAAAGGCCATGGCCTCGATGTCCGAGGCCATGACTCTCAGGTTGTTGTCCTCTACACCTGTCACATAGGCTCCTGTGGCCCGTGAGATGTTATTAAGGGTGGGGTTGAACTGGTACCGGATGTACTGGATGGTCTGGCCGGTGTTGGGGATGTTGGCCTGAAAGATGATGTCGGTGGGCGATGCCTTTAATACCCCGATCCCGGGCACCCGGTACCCCAGCCAGGAAAGCTCCTGGTTGATAAACTCCATGGTGGCCCGGAGGTTTTCCTGCATTGCGGAAACCTGTTCCTGGGTCCGGAAGAACCGCTCCTGGGTGGAGAACACCTTGTAGACCACGCTCATGATGAGCCCGAGGATCACCAGGGCAACCATGAGTTCGGTGAGGGTGAAGCCCTTGTCACCCACGGTTTTCTTCAATGCTCTCGTTCTTTGCGACCGCAACATCGTTCCATCCTCCATCGAGAAGTAGTTCAACTGTTTCTAATTGAAATATACCGTGTCCTTAAAACCGATCTGGGTCTCCAGGTCCAGGTATCTTGGCTCCCCGTTCCAGGTCCACTCAACCCGTACGCGGATCGTCTTGAAATCGGGTATGGGGGTATTGTCAGCGATGTTCCATTTCCTGGTGAAGATCTTCCCCAGGCCACTTGAATCCTGGGACTCGTTCATGGGCGGATCCGTGAAATCGGGGGTGGTCCAGTTGTCCAGAGACGTACTGCCGTTCTGGTCCTGGAGATCCGGCACCGCAGAGTTCACGATACTCGGATTGTTCTGGTTCTGAAGGCAATAGGAACCGACTCTCTTGAGGGATTCGATCTTGGATCGGGCCAGGTTCACGGCGGCTGATGTGTTCCGCGAAGCCGTGTTGCCGAAGCTCGACTGCATCTGGAGCTTCATGATCCCCAGGATCCCGACAGCCAGGATCGTCATGGCGATCAGGAGCTCCAGGAGGCCAAAACCCCTTTGCCCCGCACTCCTGGAACGGAAACCCGGCATTGTAATCCCTGATTTTTCCCGTACGCACACCGTTTTCATCATTGCCACGCTCCCCCATACCATCTCCACACCTTGACGCGTCCTGTGATCTGGACCGAGACGGCGTACCCCCCTCCCAGGTTGTTTCTCAGGTAAATGACGACAGGAGTATTGACCGTATTATTGGCCGAGAGGTTAACGACAGGCACGCCGGTGGGCCGGTATCCCACATACCCGCCACTGCCCAAAGCATAGGTCCCCTCCGCGTAGCTGGTGATGAAATTACCGGCACCTGGGTAGGTAGTATTGTCCGGACCCGTGCCGGAAGTGTACCCGTCCGGAAAACCGAAGGTGACGTTGGCCGGAAGCAGGAAACAGGGTCTCGAATCCATCGAGTCCGGAAGATCGAGGCGGGAATCGTCGTAATCAGCGGGGAAATCGGGCGTATTGGGTGGATCATTGTCCACGAACCCCGTGAAGTAGTGCTTACCGGCCGTATTGTAGTTCGCGTCAAACCAGGCAACCTTGTTGGTGGTCACCGCCCGGATCTTGAGGTACTGCAAAGTGGACGCGATACGGTTGGCCGTGGCCCGCAGGCGGTACTTGGGCAGGTCGCCCAGCATGTTGTAGACGGCGATGGAGGTCAGCAGGAGGGTGATGGAGACCGCCATCATCAGCTCCACCAGGGTAAACCCATGCTCTTTTCTCAAAACCCGTTTCATCATCTTTCCTCCGCACAGGGGATAAAGCAAAAGGCATACCAGTTTAAGTTCCCCGAAATGTTTGGCTTTTTCCGTCCAATTAAATCTTTGCCGATACTTTTTTCATAGTTACCAAGAAAACATTTCGGGGAACTGTTTACAGTCTACAGTTCACGGTTTACGGTTTCAAACGCCTTATGCGCTCTATAAGGGCTCTGCAATTTCACTGTAAACCGTCTACTGTGAACCGTTAACTGAAGTTCCCTGTTTGGGAACTTCGATCCCGTAATCCTTGATCTTGTAAAGCAGGGCCCGGTGGCTGATCTCCAGGAGCCGCGCCGCCTGGCTCCGGTTGTACTGCGTCTTGACAAGGGCCCTTTCGATGAGCCTCTTTTCCAGGACGCGGGAGCTTTTTTTTATGGAAAGTTCGTCTTCGGGCAGCTCTTCCCTGTCCACAGGGATCCCCTCGCTGAGAAGGGGGATAATGTCCCCGGAATGCAGGGTCACCGACTCCGCGAGGATGGCGGCGCGTTCCAGCAGGTTTTCCAGCTCCCTTACGTTCCCCGGCCAGGGGTATTTGAGGAGAGCTTTGAGGCCATGGGGGGAAAGGGAGCGCTGCCCGCCTCCAAGGCGCAGGGAGATGCGATCCAGCAGGTGATCGGCGAGGGGGTGGATGTCCTCGGTCCTCTGCCTGAGGGGCGGGATCTGGATGGGGACCACGTTGAGCCTGTAGAAAAGGTCCTCCCTGAACCGGCCCTGCCGGACGGCCGCCGACAGGTCGGCCGCGGTGGCCGCGATGATCCGCACGTCCACCTGGATGGAGGTGTTGCCGCCCACCCGGCGCACCTCGCCCTCCTGGATGGCCCGGAGGAACTTGACCTGCATGTCCAGGGGAAGGTCTCCGATCTCGTCTAAAAACAGGGTCCCGCCGCTCGCCTCCTCGAAAAGGCCGGCCTTGTCGGCCACGGCGTCGGTAAAGGCCCCCCGGGCGTGGCCGAAAAACTCGCTCTCCATGAGGGTCGCCGGGATGGCTCCGCAGTTCACCGCCACGAAGGGGTCATCCTTCCAGGGGCCAAGGTTGTGGACCGCCCGGGCCAGGACCTCCTTGCCGGTCCCGCTCTCACCGGTGATGAGCACATGGCTGCGGTACCCCGCCACCTTGCGGACCGTCTCCATGATCCTGACCATGGAGGGACTCCTTGCCACGATCCCCTCGAGGCTGAACCGCTCGCCAACCTCCTCCTTGAGGCGAAGGTTCTCCCGGCGGAGGCCCTCCCGCTCCTGGGCTTTGCGGATGGTCAGCAGGATCTCGTCGGCCTTGAACGGCTTGCTGATGTAATCGTAGGCGCCCCTCTTGAGCGCCTCCACGGCCAGGTCCACCGTGCCGAAGGCGGACATCATGATCACCGTGATCTCGGGGTACAGGGAGCGGACCCGGTCCAGGAGCCCGAGCCCGTCCATGCCCGGCATGCGGATGTCGGAAAGGACCAGGTCGAAGGGCCGCTCCCCAAGAAGGCCCAGGGCCTCCGGCCCGTCCGGGGCGCTGCTGACCTGGTACCCCTCTTTCTGGAGGAGCACCGCGATCATTGAGCGCACGCTCTCTTCGTCGTCGACAATGAGGATCTTTTTCAACTCCATGGGTCAACCTTTCAAACTCTGGCCCGATCTATGGCCAGGAAACCGTCCGACGCGGGGACACGGAGAAGGGGAGACACGGAGTTAAGGCTTTTTCTCCGCGTCGCCGCGTCGCCGCGTCACCGTGTCCGTATTTACCATTTTGCTTCCGGTGGGAAGCAAAATGGTAAATCTCGCTCCACCCTCTTCCACATTCCCGGCCAGCAGCCTTCCACCGTGGGCCTCCACGATGCCGTAGGCGATGGAAAGGCCGAGGCCCGTCCCCTCCCCCGTGCCCTTGGTGGTGAAAAAGGGGTCGAAGATCCGTTCCAGGACCTCGGCCGGGATCCCGGGGCCGGAGTCGGTGACGGTGACGGCCGCCACCCGGTCGCCTTCCCTGAGGGAGCAGACGTCCGGCAGGACCGTCCTCATGGTCGCGTAATCGTCCTCCGCCCGGTCTGTGGCCCGCCTTCTCGGAACCGTCCCATCCTCCCTGGTGAGAAGCCTGGCCTCCGTGACCACCTCCAGGGTGCCTTTCCCCTCGACGGCCTGCGCCGCGTTGAGGAGGATATTGACGAGGATCTGCCCGAGCTGGTGCCGGTCCCCGCTGATCCGGGGATCCTCTTCGCACAGTTCCATCCTCACATCCACCCCCCTGAAAACACCCTGGGGGATGACCAGTTCCACCGACATCCGGACCAGCTCGTTCACCGGGAACTGCTCGACGAGGACATCACTCGGGCGGGAAAAGTCCAGAAGCCCCTGGATGATCCGGCGGATCCGTTCCGTTTCACCCTCGATGTACCCCAGGTGCCTTTGCTCCTCGGGGTCGGTGGCCTCCCTCCTGAGGATCGAGGCGTAGCCGAGGATGGCGGAAAGGGGGTTCCCGATCTCGTGGGCGATGCCCGCGGCGAGCCGCCCCACCGAGGCCAGCTTTTCCACCCGCACCATCTCTCTCTGGGTGCGGACGAGCTCCAGGTTGGTCCTTCGGAGGGTTGTCAGATGCTCCTCCTGCTTCAAAACGGCCTCCTGGACCCTGTCGGCCATGGCGTTGAAGGAGGCGGACAGGGCGGCGATCTCCTTCGGACCCTGGACGGGCACCCTGGCGTCGTAATCGCCCCCGGCCAGGGCCTGGGCGCCATGGGAGATCCGGACAATGGGACGCACGGCGACGCGGCCGATGAGCCACCCGCCGAAAAGGACGATGACGATGGCATCCAGAAAGGCGAAGGTGAAGACGATCCTCCTGTGCAGCCCGAGGACCAGCCCCAGGTTCTCCAGGGGGTACGACACCGCAAAGGCGCCCACGAGGACCCCCTTCCTGTAAACCGGGGCGGCGAAGGTCCAGGTGCCCCGCGGTTCGTCGGGCACCTTGCCGGCGATCTCACCCGGAACCACCATGGCTCCCTTTTCCAGGGCCCTGACGAGAGCAGGCTCCCTGGTGACCGACTCCACCTCCTGTTCCCTCATCCCGGCAACGATCCTCCCCCGGCTGTCGGTCACCTTGAAAGCGGAGATCCCGACCCCGGCCGCCGTCTGGCGCAGGAACCCCGGCAGTTCCCCATCCCCCTCCCCGCCGCCCAACCAGCCGGACAGGCCCAACTGGAGGGAACGGGTGACCTGGGTGAGGGATTCGAGTTTCTGGAGCAGGATCGTCTTCTCCGCAGATTTGAGCGCCGTGGCGCCCATGAACAGGACACCGGCCAGCATGATGATCCCCAGGCTGACCAGGATCTCCCACCTGAGCCCCCTCTGTCCCCGAACCGTCAGGGTTTTTATGAGAACTTTCCAAGATACCAAAGGAGGATCTCCACTCCGAAGAACATGTGGACAATGGCGCCCAGGGCCAGGAAGGGGCCGAAGGGTACCGGGAACTTTCTCACCGGTTCTCCCTTTGCCAGGGCAAACCCCACTCCCGTCAGGCTGCCCGTGAGGGACGACACCATGACAGTCACGGGAAGGGCCTGCCAGCCCAGAAACGCGCCGATCATGGCCATGAGCTTGACATCGCCCATCCCCATCCCCTCGTCCCCCATGATCTTCTCGTAGGCGTAAAGAACGAAAAACAGGAACCCCGCCCCCGCCGCACATCCGATAAGAGCATCCAGCGGCCGCGGGGTCCCGGGCAGAAAACTCACCGCAAGCCCCGCCACGGTCCCGGGCAGGGAGATGGCGTCGGGGATGATGCGGTGGTCGAGATCGATGACGGTAATCACCACCAGGGCCCACGCGAAAAGGAGCAGGGGTATGGTCATGGGACCGATCCCGAAACGGGCGACGACCCCCGCAAAGAGAAGCCCTGTCAGGGCCTCCACCCCGGGGTATCTCCACGAGATCCCCTCCCTACAGGATCGGCATCGCCCCCGCAGGATGAGGTAGCTGAGCAGGGGCACGTTGTCGTACCACCGGATGGCCGTGCCGCAGGCCGGGCAGCGGGACCCGGGAAAAACGACGGACCGTCCCAGGGGCAAGCGGTAGATGACCACGTTGCCGAAGCTGCCCATGGCCAGACCGATGGCGAAAGCTAAAATAGCCATCTGGTGGTGCATACTCATAATTGCACCTCCAGATGGCCAGTGCATGAGTGCATGAGTGCACGGGTGCAGAAAGTCTCTGTTGCACTTTTGCACTTAACTGCACTTCTGCACTGAGCGACCGATATTGTGGCTACCATAGACCTTTCTCCTTTAAGAGTTGCTCATAAAGTTCCTCCTGCTGCCTCACCATGAGATCCCGGTCGAACTCCCCCACCGCTCCCTGCCCGGCACGGCCCATGGCGGCCGCCTTGTCGGGATCCAGGAGAAGTGCTGTCACCCGTTCGGCCATGGTCTTGACATCGCCGGGCTCGCACAGGTAACCATCCACCCCGTCCCGGACCGCCTCGACCGACCCGTCCACCGCGCTGGCGACCACGGGCCGTCCGGCTGCCATGGCCTGGGGGATGACTCGCGGCAGCCCTTCCCACAGGGAGGTCAGGACGACCACCCGGCTGCTTTTCATGAGCTGGGGGATGTCTTCCCGCCATCCCAGAGGGAGGACAATCCCCGACAGACCCAGATGGTTTATCTCATTACTGATGGCATTTTTAAGTTCTCCATCCCCTGCAAGGATGAACCTGGCGTCCGGGATCCTTTCATGCACTCTGGCCGCGACCCTTACAAAATCGAGTGGCGCCTTCTGCGGCTTGAGACACGCCACCATAAGAACGACAGGAGAAGTTTCAGGAATATTAATGATTGTAGAAAGGTTCAATGACATCTTTTCCGCCGTGCGGAAAAGATCCAGGTCAAAGCCCGAGCGGATCACGGTGCAGCCCCCGGGCGGGAACAGGCCGAGGCGGAGGCCCTCTTTCCGGTTCGCATGGGAAACGGCGATAAAATGGTCCGTGATCTTTGATGTGGCCTTCTCGGCGGTCATGAACAGCCACCGCTTCGCCGGGCTCTGGGCCGGTGTGAACCCGAACCCGTGGATGGAGTGGATGACGACGGGGATACCGGCCTTCCAGGCGGCCCACCGGCCCAGGATACCCGCCTTGGAGCTGTGGCTATGAACGATGGCGGGCCCGCCCCGGTAAGGATCCAGCAGACCCACGATCTCCCGGTAGGCTGCCCAGTCTCTGCCGGGCCTGATGGACCGCTCCATGCCGGGGACGATCTCAAGGGCCACCTTCCGCTCCTCCGCCAGGCCGCGCGCCTCGTCCATGAGGTAGCCCTCGGAACCTGTCAAGAGAACGGGTGTGAAGCGCTCCCGGTCCAGGGCCGAAACGGTATAGAGGGTGTTCTGTTGAGCGCCCCCGAACTCCAGTTTGGTGATGATGTGGATCACCGGGACCGGGGCCGTCATGGCAATGTCTCCCGGGCAAGCACCTCCCTGGCGGCGTCAAGGCCCCACTGGACCGCGTCCTGCATGGCCGAATACTCCCAGCCCCCGTAGCGCCCCACCGAAAGGATCTGCCTTTCGCCCAGTTCCGAGAGGATGACAGGAAGCTCCCGGGCCCGGAACCGGTCGTGGAAGACGTAGGCGCACGGCATGGCCAGGTCGACGCGGGCCGCGACACCGGTATTCTCCGGGATGATCCCCGTGTCTTTCAGGGTCCGCACCACCGAGGTGAACAGGTGGCCGGCGTCGGGAGGGGAACCGGAAACGAAGGCCGCCTCGGCATACAACGACCCGCACCCTGCCGGCGCCACGTGGTCTGAGAAGTTGGACGGGAAGCCCACCCTGTAAAAGGGGAGATCCTTGTCCGGGAAGTAGATCCAGTGGTCGTCCCGCGTCACGGGGCCGTCCAGACCGAGGCACACGCCCAGGACCGCACTCGCGCGAAGCTTTCCGGCTGCCGATCCGATGGCGGAAGGCAGGCCTGTGGTCATGGCGAGGAGGTCCGGCAGGGGCATGGTGCTGACGAGGGACCGGTAAGGTATCCTGCCGCCGCCTTCCACGGTAACCACCTTGCGGGCGGCGTCGACGCCGGTGACCTTCACCCCGGTCCGGATCGCCTCCTCCTGCCCGGCGGCCAGGCATCGCGGCAGGAGCTCGATGCCCCCCTGCCCCGGGTAGAAGAATGTGGCGTTGTACCCGAAGGACGGTGGGTCCCCCCCGGCGGCGATCCGCTCGATCTCATCCGCGGTTGGGCGCGGTATCGACCAGGAGGTCCACGAGACCTCCATCTCCTCCAGGGGATGCCCGTAGAGCTTCCGGTTGTAGGGGATCATGAAAAGGTCGGACAGAGTTCCGCCGAACTGGGCCTCGGCCCATTCGTCGAAGGACACGTCCCTCGAAACGGTTTTGCCGGCTACCGTCTTCAGCTCTTCCAGACACGCTTTAGCCGTTGCGGCCGGGAGGAAACCGAAGTGGGCCTGGATAGGGTAAGGGACGAAGGTGCCCTCAACGAAGATGGACGCCCGCCTGCCGTGCTCTGCCAGTTGCCCCCCCACGAGTTCCATGATGAGGTCCCGGCTCTGTCCCTCCTTAAGGTGGAGCAGGTGCCCGGTATAGTCGAAGGTGTATCCCCCCACGGTCCGGGTGCGGCAAAGCCCCCCCGGCCTGTCGGCCGCCTCCAGGATCACGTAGGGAACCCCCGCTTCACCCAGGGCGCGGCCCGCGGTGAGGCCGGCGAGGCCGGCGCCAATTATGACGACCCGAGGATCAGTCATGCTGCACCTTCCATACGGAAATACCGCTGTGGACAAAAACCTTTTTCGTCCGCTCTTTGAGAAAAGTGTTCAGAATGTCCCACTCTTCCGGATCGAGGCGCAAACTGGGAGTCTTGGCTGCCAGCCTTTCCATCTCAACAGGGTTGTACAAGATGTGGGAGAACCCCCTGGCCAACAGGGTATCGGCGATCTCATCTGACATTTTCCCCGCCCGAACCAGCTCCACCAGGCGGTTGGGAACCTCGAAAGTCGCGACCTCCCTGTCGAACCCGGAATAAAAGCCTTTCATCTCGCCCAGGAAAAGGACCTTTTCCGGAGGGGGTTCGGCCCGGTTCAGATATGTGATGGCACCGTAGGGAGCGTAGGTGCGCTCGAGGTACTCGCGGGACGTCAGGCGGCCGAACGCTCCCGACACGGCGTCGGCGTAGGAGTCCATGAAACCGAGAAAGGCGGCGAGGTTCATGAAAGCCAGGAATACCACCACCCCCGTCAGGACCGGTCCCGCGCGGGGCGCCTCCCGCACCGTGCCCCTGAACGCCGCGGCAAACCACAGGAGTGTCATGACCGCCATGGGCATGGCGAACCTCCCGGCCCGGAAGGTCAGGTACCAGACCGTCAGGGAAAGTCCCGTCCAGAGGAGGAGAAAGGGATCCAGCGACCGGGTCCGGTAGAGCCAGGCGACCGTGGGGAGAAGGACGAGGGGGACGAGGCCGGTGGACAAAGACAGCTGGAGTTCCCAGTAGCGGAAGACCGACTGGTAGGGCACCAGGGTCCATTTCCACAGGTCGGCCGCGGCGAACCCCTTGAAATAGGCGTCCCCGGCCAGGGAGGAAAGCCCCGGGATCTGGCCGGTGAGTCCGCTGATCAGGGGAAAGAGGGGATCCCCCGTAAAAAGCATGTTTTTCAGGTACCAGGGGCTGGCCGTGGCCAGGGCGATGGTCCCGAACAGGGCCCATTTCCGCGCGGCTCCCTTTTCCTCCCGCTTCAGTGCAAGGAGAAGCCCGGCGGCTGCCGGCACGCCGATGGCGAACCCCAGTCCGGTGTATTTCGTCCCGGCCGCGAAACCGGCAAGGACACCGGCGAGGACGATCGTTCCGGGCGGCGACATTCGGTCCCCCGGCAGGCCTGAAAGGAGAAGGACCGTCCCCAGGGTGAAAAAGGTCATATACCAGTCGTTGTGGAAAAAACCGCTCACAGTCATGAGCGGCGGCGTGAACGCCACGAGGACGATGGCCCAGGCGGCAGTCTCGTCGTCGAAACGCTCCCGGCCCCAGGACCAGACCAGGCCAAGGACCAGGATGAAGCCCAAAAGGGAGATGATCCCGGCGGTGCCGACACCGGCAAGGGCAAGCCCCACGCCGTACAGGACCTCCACCAGCTGGGGGTATCCGGAGTAGAGGTTCTCGGGAATGTGAAAGATCCTTCCGTCCTGAAGGTACCTCGACGGCAGTTCCAGGTGATAGGACATGGCGTCAAAGTAGACCGGCGGCACCAGGACGAAGGTGAAGTTGAGGAAGAGGGCCACCCCCGTCAGCCCCAGGGGGAACAGGGCTGAGTTGCCCCTCGGAACGGGGAGGGGCGGGAAAGGGACCCTCAGCATCTTCATGGCGGCCCAGCCTGTCCCGAGGACAGCCAGGACGAGCAGGGTCAGGGCCGGCCGTGTGTACAGGCCTGCCAGCCCCAGGAATAGCGCTTCCAGGGACATGGCCGCGAGACCCACCCCCCCGGCCAGGAAGAGGCGGAGGCCGCTTCTGTCTAGCCCATGGTCCGGAAACAGAAAATGGAGGAGAACCGTTCCCTGGATCCATGCCGCCGCCGCCACAACGACACCCCACGCCAGGGCCCTTATGTTCTGCGCCAGGAGCCACCCCGGCCCCGAGCCCATGGCGGATATTCCGGCAAGGATCAGGGCCGTTCCCAAAGCAGCCAGGGCAGCCGTCTCTCCCCGGTACCGGTCAATACCGCTTTTCACGGCGCCGCCTCCCCTGCCCCCCGGTTTTTCAACCCGTATACCGTAACGGGACCGTTGGAAAAAAGTTGCCGGGTGTCGTCCTCAAGGAACCTCTTCACCCGTTCACGCCCTTCGGGAGACAGTTTCCAGTCAGGGGCGTTCCCGTTCCGATAGGCCATCCTGAACCATTCGGCCTCGTTGAGGAGGATGTGGGAGATACCGGCAGCAGCCAGATCCTTTGAAATTTCCGCAGGGGGACTGTTCTTCCTTGCGAGTTCCATGAGCCGGTTGGGGGCGTTGTGGGAAGGCACCTCCCTCGGGAACCGGGAGTAGAACCCTCTCATCTCCCCGACGAAAAGAACCTTGTCCGGGGGCGGATCCAGCCGGTTCAGGTAGTCGATGGCCGGATAGATCTCGTAGTTTTCCATGAGGTAGCCGGATGACGAGCGCATCCCCAGGGCCGCGCCGACGCTCCTGTTCACGCGATCGTTGAGCCCCACGAACACGGCGCCGTTGACCACCAGGAGGACGGTTACAACGGCAGCAAGGGCCCGCGACCGGCCCGAACGGCTCCCATCAGACAGGCTCTCACAGGAATCAGCCAGGGCGGCGCCCAGCCACAGGCTGGCCGTCATGAGCACCGGCATGGCGTAGCGGGCCGTCCTGAAGTTCAGGTACCACGCCAGGAACGCCAGGATGACCCACCAGAGCAGGAACCGGTCGCCCCGCGGCCGCCCGCGCGCCAGCGCCAGGAGGGGCAGAAGGACGAGGTACTGGACACCGATGGTGGCTGTCATGCTGTAGGACAGGGGATCGAAGACCATCTGATACGGTAAAACAGCCCACTTCCAGAGCAGGGCCAGAGGTTTTGCGCCCACCAGGCCGGAAACGAACCCGGCGCCCGCGTCGGTGGTTCCCAGGAGGTTCGCGAGCAGAGGAAACAGGGGGTCACCCGTGTAGACCCAGTTCCTGATGTACCAGGGAGAGGCGGTCAGAAGGGCAACCCCAAGGAAGAGACCCCAACGGCCGAACCTCCCACCTCTCCCGGCCGTCAATCCACTGATCATGCCGGCTGCGACTGGAACGGCAATGGCGTATCCCAGGGGCTGGTGACGGCACCCTGCAGCCAGTCCGGCCAGGATCCCGGCCAGGACGACGAGACGGCGGTTCCCGATGCCGGAGGAAAGGAGTGACAACGCGGCCAGGGTGTAGAAGGCGGCCGACCAGTCCACACCGGCGTTGACGACCTCCATCAGCATGAGGGGAGAAAGGGCCGTCAGCGCCGCGGCCCACGCGCCCGCCGGGGGAGCGAAGCGGTCCCTGAAGCCCAGCCACAGGACGCAAAGAGTCAGAACAAAATAGAGGTGGTTGAGGAGCCCGGCAAGGTCCGAACCGCTCAGCCCCATGGCGAGGCCGTAGAGCATGTGGTTGAGCTGGGGAGTATAGGAGTAAAGGTTTTCAGGGATGTCGATGATCCGCCCGGCCTGGAGATATCTCGAAGGGACCTCGAGATGGTAGCTCAGGGCGTCGAAGGCGCGGGTGGGGACGAGGACGAAGGGCCAGCTTACAAAAACCGCCAGACCCGTCAGGGCCAGGGGAAGACCCGAACCTGCGGGAAGTTGGCGGGCCGCCTGGTACTCAGCCCGGAGTTCCGGCCATCGGCGGCGGGCGCCTGCCGCCGTGAGAAGAAAGACCAGGAGAACCAGCATGGTCAGGGCCGGGGTTGTCAGGAGTCGGGCCGCGCCGAGCAGGAACGTTTCCAGGGCGAAAAGGCCAAGACCCAGCCCCAGCGCGATGACGGTGACCGGGACCTGCGCGCGGTCGCCCGTATCCGGAAGGACGAGCCCCGCAAGCGCCCTGCCCTGGCCCCAGGCCGCCGCCAGGACCACGACGAACCAGGCCAGGGACGCGAGGTGCCAGGTGAGGAACCGGATGGGAGGGATCACCTCCCGTCCAAAAAAGAGACCTATGGGGACGAGCAGGATCACGGCAGGCACGACAGCCTGCTCGATCCGCCATCCCGTTTTTTCCACTGTAGAAGGCTCGGTATCGTTCATCGCTCCTGGCTCTTAATCCTTAGTTCCGGGTTCCGGGTTCCAGGTTTTAACACCTGGTTCTTAGTTCTTAGTTCTTGGATCCTCGCTCTTCTTCACAACTTATCTTTGATAGGGTCGCAAAAAGTCCAATCCGGGACTTTTTGCTCAACGGAAAGGGAAAAGCGTCGTTTTCCCTTTCCTTACAAATCAATGACTTACGGTGCGGGTCATTGATTTGGGCGCCCCGCGCGGGGCGCGTTGATGGACTTTTTGCGAGTCCATCATCTTTAAAAGCCCACCGAATCCGCACGGGTGGGCTTTTAAAGGTTCATATCGATCCTCTTCAGCCAAAGCGCCGACAGCATGAGCCCAAGGCTGACTCCGAATAGAACAGCAAGGGCCATCTTCTCGCTGCCGAAGATCATCACCAGGGCAGCGCCGCCGAGGAGCAGGGACGCCAGGTAACTCAGGCCCACGGTCTGTCCCACGGAAAGTTTCCATCTCCTGAGCCTCAGGGCAAAATGGTCGGGACTGCCCCTCATGGGGTTCTGCCCCCTCATCCAGCGGAGGGTCATGACGAAAAGGGTGTCGAAGATGGGGACCCCCAGGATCAGGACGGGCGCCAGAACAGCTACCGGGTTCCCCCTGGCGTAGATCCCGATCATTCCCAGGGCGCCCAGCATGAAGCCGATGAACAGGCTGCCGGCGTCCCCGAGATAGATGCCGGCCGGCCGGGTATTGAACTTCAGGAAACCCAGGAGAGCCCCCATCAGCGCCAGGGTCATGTGAGCCACACCGGCCTGCCCTGACGACAGGGCCACAATAAACAGGAAAAAGCAGGCGATGGCTCCAACCCCCGCGGAGAGACCGTCCATGATGTCGATGATGTTAAAGGCGTTGGTCATCCCCAGGAGCCATAAAAAGGAGAGAGGATAGGTGATGAAAGGCGGCAGGTATACGATCTTGATGGCGACGCCGGCCTTCATGACGATGAGGACCGCCAGGGCCTGCCCCAGGAGCTTGGTGGCGGGCTTCAGGTTCCCCAGGTCGTCCAAGAAGCCCAGGAGAACGACGAGGGTCCCCCCCAGCATGATGGCCAGCACCTGCCGGTCTAGTTCGTAAAAGGGTGAAAACCCGACGAGGAACGCCACGAAAACAGCCAGCCCCCCCAGGTAGGCCACCGGCTGCTCGTGGGTTTTGAGAGCCCCGTCTGGTTTGTCCACCATGCCTATTGACCGGGCGGTCTTTGCTACCCACGGCGTGAGAACGAGCGATAACCCCAGGGCAACGGAGAAGGTCAGGGGCAGGGCCACGTATACCCAGTTAAACGCCATCAACGATCTCCTCAGATCCCGCATTTCCATGATCACGGATCAATTCACTGTAAAACAGTTCGAGTTCCTTCTGCATACTCCTGAAATCGTAATACCTTTCGAGTCTTTCCCTTCCAGCTTCGCCCATGGTTCGAGCCTGGTGACCCAGTGTCATGAGCTTTTCCATCGCGGATGCAAGGAGATCGGGACGGTTTGGCTCAACTACAAAAGCCGTCTTTCCATCAACTGTCATTGTTGGGACCATACCTACACGGGTAGTAACAATCGGCAAGGAAGCCCTCATGGCTTCAAGGACAACCAGGGGGTTGCCTTCCCAGTGAGATGAAAGAACAAAGGCGTCGCTGGCGGCCAGAAGGTCTGGAACATCGTGGCGGACCCCGAGGAGCCTGACCCGATGAAGAAGTCCTTTTTCCTGGATCAACTTTTCAAGAATGGGTTTGTCTTCACCTTCGCCCACAATGAGCAGCGTAGGCCCCCCCTGGACCGGTTTGATCATGGCAAAGGCCTCAATAAGATCTGGATACGCTTTCTGACGTGAAAGACGCCCCACCGTTATCCACATCGGCCCAGGCAGGTCGATACCCAGACGAGTCCTCAGACCCTCTCGATCCTTTTTCGCCCTGGGTCCCACCTCAATGCCGTAGGGTATATATCTAATGGGCCTTCCCACGGGGCCAGTTTCGGTAAATACTTTTCCCGCATCGGGAGAAAAAGTCACCGTGCCATCAACCAGAGGCGCAGTAAGTGCGTAAGCTATTTTACGCCGAAACGGCTCCCATTCGATATGAACCGTGTTGATTACACGGGAATCCTTCGATACAAACAGTTTTGTCAACCTGGTCAGAAGGTTGGAATGGAACATGTGCCCCTGGATCACCTCGGGCCGGACTGAGGCAACTGTGGAGAGGAGGTTCCTGAATCCCGCGGGGGTCAGGCGGCCTTTTGCTTGTCCAAGTTCGACAACGGGCACCCCTGAGTCACGAATCTCCGTGGCAAGTTCACCACCGGACATCATGGAGACGACACCGATGGGATATTTATCCCTGTCATGATATTTTGCGGCCCAGAGGAGGAGACGCTCAGCCCCCCCAACGCCCAAACCGCTGATAATGTGGAGTACCTTTACGCGGCCCGGGTCCATCTATCCATCCATCCATCCAGGATCATGAGGTTGTAAAGCTTTTCATGGTAGTTGCCCCGCCCCGACAGGTGGCCTTGGACAAGCTTCCGGACGATCCCGGGGTCTACCGTTCCCTCGAGGACACTGCCGGGGGAGAGGAGCCGATCCTGGATAGTGTCACGCAGTTCCTTCCGGAACCACCTGTCGAGGGGAAGGGTGAACCCCATCTTGGGACGGTCCACAAGGTCGCTGGTCGGTGTCTGCCGGGCGAGGCGCCGGAGGGGGGCCTTTCCCCGTCTTCCCTCGAACAGGCCGGAAACGGGGTATTGCCGGGACAGGGACACGACCCTGTGGTCGAGGAGGGGAACGCGCACCTCGAGACCCGCCGCCATGCTGGCGCGGTCAACCTTGGCAAGGACATCCTCCGGCAGGAAGGTCCTCAGGTCCAGGTCCATCATCGCCTTTATCCCTCCCGAATCGCCAGGTGCTCCGGATGCGAGTTCCTCAAAGGCACCGGGAAGCTTGACCTCTCCCTCGCGGCCCAGCAGCCGGGCGGTCTCTTTCGCTGAAAAGATCCCTATGGCGGACTGGTAAGCCTGCGCACGGGTATCCTGCTTCAATAGCCTGATGAGCTTTTCCCATTTGCCCGGGAAGTTCTCCACAGGTCGAGGGCGCCCCATGGCAGCGAAAAACCGGCCGTAGGCGGTTCCCGGCAACCCGGGGGGAATGGAGCCCAGGAGAGCTGAAAGTGCGCGTCGAAAAGGGGCGGGCAGGCGCCCTGCCCCTGCCCAGTATCTTTCCAGAAAACGGTAACGGTCATATCCACCGAACAGTTCGTCCGCCCCGTCCCCGGACAGGATCACGGTGACCTCCTTGCGGGCGAACCTGGAAAGGAGTACCAGGGGAAGGGCCGAAGGGTCGCTCATCGGTTCGTCGAAGATCCACGGCATATGGTGCATCTCCGCCTGGAGATCTCTGCTGTCAACTTCCAGGAGGTGGTGGCGGACATCCAGTTGCCGGGCCGCCTGCATCGCCCAGGGGCTCTCATCGAACTCCTCCTCACGGTAGGAAACGGTATAGGAGCTGAGAGGCCCGGATACGGCCCGGCGCATGCCGGCGGTCACCAGGCAGCTGTCGAGCCCACCGGAAAGGAACGTGCCGAGAGGTACATCGGAGACCATTCTCGCCGATATGGCCTCGTCGATCATGTCGGCTAGCCGCTCATCCAGATCCTCCGGTCTGCCGCCTGCCGGATCGATCATCTCGTCCGGTTTCCAGTAGCGCGTCAACCGCTCCCCTTCAGGAGCCAGGCGCAGGTAGTGACCGGGAGGCAGTTTCTTCGCGTCCCGATAGATCGAACCGGGCGCCGGAACGTACTGCAGCATGAAGTACTGTTCGAGGGAGTTCGGGTCAACCGTCCGGCTGAACCCGGGGTGCTCACACAGGGCCTTGAGTTCGGAAGCGAAAACAAGATCCTCTCCCGCCCGGCCCCCTCCGGTTCGACCATAGTAAAGAGGCTTGATCCCGATCCGGTCCCGCGCCAGGTAAAGAGTCCTTTCCCGCGTGTGCCAGAGGGCGAAAGCGAACATGCCGACAAGGCGGCCGAGGGCCTGCGGCACCCCCCAGGTCAGGCAGGCGGCCAGCACCACCTCGGTGTCGGAATCGCTGACAAACCTCCAGCCGGTCTTTCCAAGCTCCGACTTCAACTCACGGTAGTTGTATACCTCTCCGTTATAGGAAAGGACACCACGTCCATCAGGGGAAGTCATCGGCTGGCTCGCCCGGGAACTCAGGTCGATAACCGCCAGGCGGGTGTGGCACAGGCCGATACCCATCCCCTCGTCCATCCACACCCCGCTGCCGTCCGGTCCGCGGTGGGCAAGGGACAGGGTCATGGATCCCAGGATATCATGGTGATGAGGTCCCAGGCCGCCCGGACTCAGGAGACCACCGATTCCGCACATCCCAGCTCCTTGATTAAAGGCTCCCGATGTTGATGGCTTCGCAAAAAGTCATCAACGCGCCCCGCGCGGGGCGCCCGGATCAATGACCCGGTTCGCAAGTCATTGATCCGTGAGGAAAGGGAAAACGACGCTTTTCCCTTTCCGTGGAGCGAAAAGTCCCGGATCGGACTTTTTGCGACCCTGTCAATGTTGACCGGGTTCCTGTTGTCCCCTATACTGCCTCGGGGTTTAGTATGAACAATTTTCATAGTATAGCCGACAAATCTGACTTATCCAATACCTAACTCCTTCCGTAAGCCCGCCACCCTTTACCCGCCTGTCACGGAAGGAGTCTGGTAAAGAGGACACCCCTATGGCCTTCATGCCTGGCAGCAGGAAACTGACAACGGCTTTGGCCAACCACCTGTCCGGACTCCGGTTCGATCCTCTGGCCCAGCCTGAAAGGGACGAGGTGTGGCCCAGGGTTACCGTCATCACCCCTTCCTGCAACCAGGCGCGGTATCTGGAACGGACCATCATCTCCATTCACAACCAGGGCTATCCAAACCTTGAGCATATCGTCATCGATGGAGGCTCCACGGACGGAAGCGTGGATATCCTGAGGAAATATGAAAAGAGGTTCGCATACTGGCGTTCGGAGCCAGACCGGGGCCAGAGCGATGCCATCAACCTGGGGGCAGCAAAGGCCACCGGCCGTTACATGATGTGGCTCAACTCCGATGACCTGCTCATGCCGTGTGCGCTGAACCGTATGGTGGAAGCGTTCAGATCCAACCCTGGTGCGGACCTCGTTTACGGCGACCAGGTCGAGGTGGACAGCACGGACAAGGTGATTAAAAAAGTGCTTACATCCGGCTTCGATATCCGGGATTTTATTTATGAGATCAACATTATTATCCACCAGCAGTCAGCCCTCTGGACCACGGAGATATTTCATCGTGTGGGCGGCCTTCAACTTTTCCGGTACGCTATGGATTACGATCTGATGTACCGGATGTACGATGCCGGGGCTGTCTTTGTCCATATCCCTGGTTTTCTTTCGGGTTTCCGGGTCCATGAGGGGAGCCTGACAGGTTCAGGGGAGGTGGCGCGCCGCCGCGGAAGCGAGATCAATGTTTCGTTCCGATCTTTCACCGGGCGGGACCCTAACGGCTGGGACCGTGCGGTGAGGCGGCCGTTTTATAAGATCAGACGTTTAATGCAGAACCCCAGGGCTCTTGCAGCCGCCCTGGAACATCGGCTGGGGCGGATGTTCCTGGAACGGGGAGAAAAACGTTGATCAACACTACTCGTTTTTCCATACTGCTCATCGCCGTTGTCTACAGGCTGACATTTTATTTACAGCTTCGTGCCGATGGTTTTTTTCAACTGGTCCCCGTGGATAAAAAGGTCCTTCTCGATCTGTCCCTCGATCAGATCAGGGGAAATCTTCCCAGCCCGCTGGCCAACTCCTCCCTGTGGTTTATTCAACTTGAAGCGATCCTCACCAGCCTTGGAATTGGACTGAATGGCCTTCACCTGTTCCAGTTTCTCGCCGGGATCATGCTTGTTCTGACAGTCCTGACCCTGGGCCAGAGGATCCTGGGGACTTTCCCCAGCCTTTTTGCCGGAGCCGTTCTGGCGGTGTACGGCCCGCTCCTGTTCCAGGAAGCCCAGATCGTCACCGCCGCCTGGACAGCCCTGTTCCTTACTGCGGCAATCCTGCTGCCTCTGGCCTTCGCCTCTCCGCCGGCCCTGGTTTTTCTGCTGTCGGGTATTATCTTCGGTCTTGGGATCCAATCACAGGCAAACATGGCCATATCCGCTCTGGCCTTCTTCATCGGTCTTTCCACGATCGCGTCACAAAGGGGGAAGAAGGCCCTTTTCCTCTTTCCCCTGGGCATCCTCCTCGCCCTCGCCCCGGTAACACTGCACAACCTGCGCTCAGGCGAGTTTTTACCCCTGTCAACAGTGGGCGGCGTCAATTTCTTCATCGGAAACGGACCGGGAGCCACCGGCTCATTCAACATTCCGGAGGGATATTCCCTCGTCAACGAGGCCGATCAGTTTGTCGTCTCCAGTCTTATCTACCCGGAAAAGATCCTCGGACATAAACCGGGTTACTCGGAGTCATCACGGTTCTGGATCTCCCGCATACTCCGCGGGATCCTCAGCAGACCCGCCCGCAGCCTGGTCCTCATGGGCAAAAAAACGGCTCTCCTGCTGCACGCCTGGGAGACACCCAACAATATCAGCTACCGGTTCTTTCGGACCCAGTTGGCCAGCATCCCCCTTCCCCTCGATTTTGGCATCCTTGTCGCCCTGGCGATCCCCGGCTTTGCTCCGGTCTTCCGGCGGAAAACCGCGCGACCGGCGATATAGGCTCTGGTCGGCTACGCCTTTTCAGTGGTTCTCTTCTTTGTTACTGACCGATATCGTCTGCCCCTCGCACCCCTGTTCGCCCTGGTTGCCGGATGTGGGGTTCAGGAACTCTGGCGCATGTGGAACAACGGCTCGCGCCGGTTGGCGGAGGTCTGGAGCGCCGTGACTATTGTCGCGCTCGTTATCACCCACGTACCGGTGTGGAGCAGTCCCGGAATCGAGATGGCCCAGGGATGGACCTGGATAGGAAAGGAACGGTCCCGGATAGGCGACGACGCGGGAGCCCTGAATGCCATGGAGAAGGCCCTGGAGTACTCTCCATCCGACCGGGATGCCCTTGTCGCGTCCGCTTCCCTCCGGGCAAAACGCCAGGAGTGGACCGAAGCCGTGAAGCTTTACCGAAAGGCCCTGGAAACGGATCCGGCCGATCCCCTGATCCCTCTTCTTCTCGCCAGGGCATTAAGGGACAGCGGAGACCCGCCAGGCGACCTTGTGCTCCTGGTGCCTCACGCAAACGAAATGGTCAATGAGCCACGACTGCAGGTGATCCCATGTGGAACCCAGAGGTTTCAGAAAGACCGGAAGACGCTGTGCCACCGGTACAGTGAGCTTGAACGTTTCCTGCCGGGTCGTGAATTCCTGGCTCAGTGCCCAGTGCGTCCAGGGAATGGGCCATGAGGCGAGAACGAAGAAAATAAGCATCACAGGTGCAAGGACGGCCCGCCGTACAGTCCACGACACGAAGTACATGGCGGTAAGGAACAACAAGGGCACCGTCCAGCTGAAGATGCGAAACTCGAAGTGATCGCCGCCCACGATAAATGTGTAGTAAAAAAGCTCGAAGCCGACAGCGGACAGGGCCACGATCCGGGTTGACCTTTCGGCCACCGCCGGGACAAAGGTATTTCTCCTTGATCCCTGACGGCGGAAAAACCA
Source organism: bacterium (assembly GCA_029210545.1). Lineage (NCBI taxonomy): Bacteria > bacterium. Next base: position 5,515 of record JARGFV010000008.1, on the reverse strand, counting down.
CACCGCGAAGAATGCCATCCAAGAGGCCATACTCAAGAATGAAGCTCGCCAGATACCTGGCGCCCGCTTCGGGCCATGCTCCCGCGTTTTTGGCGTAGTATGTGTTGGGCAGCCATTGCCCGTAATAGATACGCCGCCAGATGAAGTGTACGGGAGACGCCAGAAGGGGGAGGCAGGTCCAGCTTTCCCGGAGGCGTGGAAGTGAAAACATAACACTCCGGATGACGAGGATCACCGCTGTGGCCCCAACCATCAGGACGCCCTCCGGTCGGCACAAGGCTAGAAGAGCCGAACTCAAGGTCAGCGAAAGAACCCGGAATCCTTTGAGCTGTGTCCCTCCCGTGGAGAACACGGTGTAAAGCCACCATGTAAGGAGGAGGTTGAACAGGGAGGTCTCGAGCCCGGAACTGAGCCACGCCAGGTAGGTCCTGTTGGTCACGATGCCGACGAGTACGATCAGACCGCATATCCACCGGTACCGCTCAACGGCTGGAGGCAAAGGCAGCTTTTCGATGATCCGAGTGACCAGAATGATTGTCATCAGGCCGAAAGCCAGGGACAGGATGTTTGCGGTCACAGGCGGAGGAAAGCCTGTGGCGGTCCAGACAATCTTAAGAAGGATGACCCAGAGAAAGCTGGTGTAGCCCTCCACCGGCCGGAAAGGTGGCGGATTCCAGACCAGACCATAGCCTTCCATGCTGTTGGCCACATAACGAAAGGCGATGAAAGCATCATCGGTAAGGAACCAGAATAATCGCCACCCTACGATCACGGACAGGAGTATCAGTACCGCGGCGAAGCTCCCGGCAAGCTGCCCGCTTCCATTCCACTTGACGTCTTTCAATTTCGATTCCTGTGGAGGGAAGAAGATACCGTTCCGATAACGATCTCCTCATAGGCACTCATAGGCCGGTAATCTTCCACCCTGTCCCGGGCCCTGTCAAAGGCACGTTGTGCATCCAGCGCATTTTCCAGCCGTAACTCTCGGAGGATCGCGATCAACATCCTGTGGGCCTCCAGGTAGTTTGGCTCCATCGCCAAAGATCTCTCAACGGTTTCCAGAGCTTTTTCACTCTCGCCCATATCCCGATAAACCTCTGACAAGCGGAGCATGATGAGAGCGTTGAATGGCTCCAGTTCGAGAGCCTCCATGAGCTTTTCCCTGGCGGCCGTCAGGTACACCCGGGACTTTTCCGGCTCCTGGTCGGACCTTTCCACTAGCAGGTCCGCCTCCATTCTCAGGGGCACCGAGTCCAGGCGGTTGAGCCTCTGCGCCCTGTGGATCGCGGCTTCGGCAATCTTAAGCTCTTTCAGGGTTCCGGCGGCCTGGTAAGCGGCAAGGCGGGCTCCAGCCAGATCCCGGGCCGCTCCGGGAAGCAGGGGGTTCAGTGTGTGAGCCCGACCCAGTACCTGGACAGCTTCCCCGCTATCGGCGGCCATGAGCCGCTGCCCCTTCATCCACATGATCCTGGCCGACATGTCAAGGTTGAGCCACAGGGCCATCAATAAGGTCATCACTCCCGACAGGATCAGAAACCTTTTTCCACGAGCGCCACGGACCTCCAACGTCCCGCCTTCTTCCCCGGAAAGCTGAGCCAGCCAGAAAGCGCCCAGGGCCGTGAGAGCGAACACCTCGTTGAGGTCGTGAAACAGGGCCTGGTAAAGGAACACGGCCGCGGCAAGAGCGGGTCCGGGCCGGCCACGCGGCCAGGCGGCAATAAAAAGACGGGTCGTAACCAGCAGGAACCCGAAGATCACCACCGCGCCCCAGAGACCCCCCTCCGCCCAGGCTCTCAGGTACTCGTTGTGGGGTTTTCTTGCGATGCGCCCGTAACGGACCGGAAGGCTGTCGGTGGGAAAGGCGTACCGCGGGGCGTACTCGTAATAAAGGCCGGGGCCCACTCCCATTACGGGATGATCCAGCCCTACCCTCAGGGCCCCTTCCCAGATGAGGATTCGGGAAAAGGCGTGGGGGTCCTTGCGGTACTCCTCGGTGACCCGGTGCTTTAAAGTGGTGGGGACGAGGAAAAGGAGCACGACCACGGCCACCGCAGCGAACCGAACCCGTCCTTTGCCAAAGATGAGGAATAAGCCCCACAGCGCGACGATCGCGAGACCCGCCGACCTTGACCCGATGACCGCGAGACCCGCCGTGGAAGCCAGAGCGGCGATGACCAGGACCGTCCGGCGGCGTTTTTCCGGAACGACCGTCATGAGGGAGCCCAGGGACCAGGCCATGCACGTCAGCAGCACCGTGGCAAGGTAGTTGGGGTTGCTGAAAGGACCGGCTGGAGTTGAAAGACCGGGAAAGAACTTCTGGACGGCCATCCAGATGATGAGGGCACCGGTCCAGGCCGGCACGGGGAGGAACGGGTCGCCGTGCTTTCCGTCAAGGAGCAGGAGATACAGGACCCAGGCCAGGGAAAGGTGGGCTAAAAACAGAAAGCTGCTGTAAGGCACCGGGGAGATGACCAGATGAACGACACCCAGGACCAGGACCAGGGCAAAGGGGACCCAGAGAGGGGTAAACCGGATCTCCACCCTCGCACCCCTCCCAACCTCCCTGATCCGCAGCAGGAAGGCAAGGGCCACCAGGAGGCTGAAGACGCCGGTGAGCCACGGCACCGGTCCCCCGCTGATGAAGGGGATCATCAGGACGGTGATCCACCTGAGGAGGATTTCTGGCTTGAATGCCGGCCGCGACCGGTCCATCAGCGCATCCTGTCAAGAAGGTTTCGGGCCAGTTCGCCCGCCGGAGGATCGAAGGCGGAGGCCGCCAGCGCCTTTTCAAGGTAATCCGCCGCCGGGACAGGATCGCCCATGTTCAGGTGGGACCTTGCCAGATCGATGAGGATCCTGGGGGAGGTCGGGTAGCGGGAGGAGGCTCTTTCAAGGTAAGGGAGGGATTCGTTCCACCTGGCTTCCGCCTGGGCGGTCCTACCCAGTTCCCACGGCGGGTAGGGACTCATTGCCATCAGCCGGTCTGCCCTTTCAAAAAGCTCCAAAGCCTGTGCACGCTCTCCCGCCGTGAACCTGGCCCTCCCCTCCTCCAGGGCGATCCGGCCGTTAAAGGGCAGGAGCTTCCCGGCCTCGCGGTAAAGGTCCGCGGCCGCCGCGTGCTGACCGGCCTGGTACATCTTGAGACCCCGAAAAGCCAAAGACTCGCCCTGGAGAAGAAGCAGCACGGGGAGAACGGCGAACAGGGCGACCCCTCCCATGGTCTGGCGAAGGGGCAGGGGAACCACATCATCAGGCTCTCGCCTTTCATGGCCCATGGAAAGAGCCAGGAGTCCGCCCATGGCGCCCCAGCCGAACAGCGCCGTTTCTGGTACGAAAAAGTCCATGTCCATCAGGCTGTGGAGTAGAAAGGCGGCGCTTCCAAAAAGAAGCCCGTTGAAACCGACCGGTGACGTCTTGAGGCCGGTGGTCCGTATCACATCCAGACTTTTTCCGGTGAGCAGCCACAGGAAACCGCCTATAAGGACAAGACCAACAGTACCTCCTTCGATCCAGATCCGGACGAGGAAGTTGTGGGGATCAGACACCGGGCGGACACCTTGGGCCACGAACCCCATGAGGGCTCCGGGAGACGATCCCGCGCCCCATCCCAGGATCGGGTGTTCCAGGGCCATCCTCGTTCCAGCCGCCATGTAGCCGGCCCGCTGGGAAAAGGAACTTTCCGGTCCGAAGATGGGACCGAGGCCGCGGATCGCGAGCAGTCCCGCGGCAAGGACAACGGCGATGGCCCCCATGCCCATGACCTCCCGACTCCTGGCACCCCGCCTGGCGAGGAGGACACCCCCGCCGGCCATGACGGCAACCAGAGTCCCTCCCACGGAACCGGTGAGAAGAAGAATCCCTGCTTCGGAAAGGACAAGCGCCGAGTACAGGGCAGCGCTGCGGCGGTTCGGAACCGTCAAAGCGTAATCGAGGCTCACCGGAATGACCACAGCCAGGAAACCGGCCAGCATGTTGGGGTTTAAGAACCCGGCGAAGACCCTCCCCTGGGAGATGACCCCCATGAGGCCGGATACGTCATCTCCGGCTGCCGACATGCCGGCCAGCAAGGCCCGTAGTTCCTCGAACCCGAAGACCCTCTGGTAAAAGGCAAAGGTGAGAACGGGGAGCACCACCAGACCAGACAGCCAGGCGACTCCCCTGTCCAGCCAATTCGGGTTCCTTCCCAGGAGGTAGACGGCCGTGAAGGCCGAGAGGTTGAGGGTGAGGGATGCCGTGTCCCTAACCCCCTGGCCGGGATCGGGAGCCCACAGGAGGGTGACGCCGGCCCATATAACCAGGAGCCATGGCCAGACCAGGGACCGGAGGTCTTCCCGGCGCAGCGGACATCCATGGGGAACCAGGAGCCAGAGCCCCAACCCGACGAGAAGGGGGATGAGGAGCAGTTCCTGGGCAAAGGGGTACGTCCCCCCCGACAGGTGGGGACGGAAGACGAGCACCGACAACAGCAGGACTGACACAACGCCCCTTGGGTCTTTCATCCCCGCCTCCCGGTAAAAAGGCAGACGGCGGTAAAACCCGCCGTCTGCCGACAAAACAATGTCGTCCAGTTTGTTCTTACGGCCAGGGATAGGCGTTGGGCGTGATGCCGGACGGGGTCCCCCAGAGGGTGTCTTGGGACCTGTCTGTAGCCTTGACGTAGATCTGGAAATTCGTGCCGTTACTGGTGTAGGTGAAGGAGCCGGGCAGCCACTTGGCCTCTTCCGGCTGCTCTGGGAGGTTGGCCTCCTTCAGGAGCCCGCGAATCCAGGTGTAATTCCCACCAAGCGACATCGGATACCTGTTGGTGGGATCGTCGGCGGCGTAGGAAGCGAGCACCGAGCGGAGCACGTCCACGTTGGCCTTGGCGGTACCGAACAGGGCCTTGTCCTTGAGGTTGAGGAAGTTGGGGATGGCGATGGCCGCCAGGATGCCGATGATGGCGACAACGATCATCAGCTCGATCAGGGTAAAACCTTTTTCGTTTCTCATCTTGCTCAGCATTTTCTTTCCCTCCATCTTCAATGGGTTATTAGGTCGGCTTCGTTACCAATTGCCCATGTATGGAGCAAGGGTTGTGCCAATCTGGAAAAAATGCCAATCCTCAACTTTTTTCTTGTAACCTGCTGTAATTAAGCGCTTTTTCCAGCTATATTAAAAATCGAATCCCTCCCACGGTTTTTTATTGTGACAAAATTCGTCACTTTACTGACCCCCTGCGTCCACCTCCCCTCCTCACAACGGCAGCGGATGCACTACAGAGTTCCAGTTCCTGGGTAAACCAAAGTCCTGTTCTTCCCTGTGGGTTCATCCGGTTAATGCGTACCTGAGCGGTGTCACGTCAAGACTCTGAAAGGCATTCACCGCCCGTTCGTCACATGAGAAAAGTGACTCTCTAGCCCGCCTTATTCATGATGCAAATGAGATGTCAGCTAACTGTTTGGCAATTAAAGATAAATGGGAATGGCACTATAAGCATCATGAATTAGGCGGGGTTGAGCGGACATAGTCACGAGAG
>JARGFV010000007.1 GCA_029210545.1 bacterium | reverse complement strand
AAAGGGAAAACGACGCTTTTCCCTTTCCCCAGGACATTAATGAGCCAGGAAAAGTCCCGACTGGACTTTTTGCGACCCTATCAACAGCTGATTAGGAGTTAGCCCCTTGTCCACCGACAAAATCACCATAAAGGGCGCCCGGGAACACAACCTGAAAAACGTTAACGTAACGATCCCGAGGGACACCCTGACTGTCATCACGGGGGTTTCCGGTTCAGGAAAATCATCCCTTGCCTTCGACACACTTTACGCTGAGGGACAACGGAGGTACGTCGAGTCCCTCTCCGCCTACGCCAGACAGTTTTTAGAGCAGATGGACAAGCCGGACGTGGATTCCATCGAGGGGCTCTCGCCCGCCATCTCCATCGAACAGAAGACTGTGAGCAGGAACCCCCGCTCCACCGTGGGGACCGTCACGGAGATCTACGATTACCTCCGGCTTCTCTTCGCCAGGATCGGCATCCCCTACTGCTACCAGTGCGGCCGTCTCATCGAGGCGAGTTCCTCCCAGCAGGTCACCGACGCCCTCATCCAGATCGAACCGGGTACCCGTCTGACACTCCTCGCTCCCATTGTCCGCAGCCGCAAGGGAGAGCACCGCAAGGAACTCGAAAAGTTCGCCCGGCAGGGGTTCTTGAGGGCCCGGGTCGACGGTCAGATCCTCGGTCTGGACGAAGAGATCTTAATGGACCGGAAGAAAAAGCACGACATCGAGATCGTCATCGACCGCATCCTGGTCAAGCCGGAGGTCCGCAACCGGCTGGCCGATTCTGTGGAGCTGGCCCTCAAGGTGGGAGACGGCCTCCTGATCGCCCTGATCGGCAAGGACGAGGAGACCATCTTTTCGGAGAAACTGGCGTGCGCCTCCTGCGGGATCAGCTACCCGGAGATCTCACCCAGGTTCTTCTCATTCAACAACCCCACCGGCGCCTGTTCGGCATGCAGCGGCCTCGGTTTCACCACCGAGATCGACCCGGACCTGGTGATCCCGGATCCCGGCCTCTCCATCAGGGGGGGGGCTCTTGCTCCATGGCGCAAACGAAACAGCATGTTCTATCACCAGCTTCTCCAGGCCCTTGCCACACACTTCGGCTTCGACCTGACGGTTCCCTTCGAGAAGCTGCCTGAGATCGCCCGTCACGTGGTCCTGTACGGTTCGGGATCCGAGGTCATCAATTTTCGCTACCAGGACTCGAGCCAGGTGTGGAAAACACGGAAACCGTTCGAGGGGATTATCCCCAACCTCAGGCGCAGATACCTGGAGACCAGCTCTGAGCACAGCCGGGAGGAGATCGAGTCGTTCATGGGCAACCAGACGTGCGAGGCATGCCGCGGTGCCCGACTGCGCCCGGAAAGCCTGCACGTCACGGTCGGGGACCTGAATATCTCCCAGGTGACCAACTTTTCCATTGGCGAAGCTTTCCGGTTCTTTTCCGACCTCACCCTCAACGAGAAGGAAAGTGAGATCGCCTCCAGGATCCTCAAGGAGATCACCGAGAGACTCAGCTTCCTCCGGAATGTAGGGCTTGATTACCTGACACTGGACCGGGCCTCGGGAACCCTTTCCGGGGGAGAGGGCCAGCGCATACGCCTCGCCACCCAGATCGGCTCAAGCCTCATGGGTGTTCTGTACATCCTGGACGAACCGAGCATAGGCCTTCACCCGAGGGACAACGCGCGCCTTCTGCAGACCCTCCTGGCCCTCAGGGACATGGGGAATACCGTCATCGTCGTGGAGCATGACGCCGACACCATCACCACGGCGGATTACGTCGTGGATATGGGCCCCGGAGCGGGGGTGCGCGGCGGCGAGGTGGTGGCCCAGGGGGTTCCCGCGTTCATCATGAACTCCGAAAAGTCCCTGACGGGGAAGTACCTTTCCGGGCGGCTCTCCATCGAGACCCCAAAAACGAGGCGTCGAGCCGGTTTTCTGGGATCCCTCGTGGTCACCGGAGCCGCCCGGAACAACCTCAAGGAGATCGACGTCTCGTTCCCCCTCGGGGTTTTTACCTGCGTCACGGGTGTGTCTGGTTCCGGCAAATCTTCCCTGGTCATTGAGACGCTCTACCGTGCCCTCGCCCGAAGCCGATCCATCAACGCCCAGCGGCCGGGGATCCACAAAGGGATCAAGGGAACCGAGGCCATCGACAGGGTCATCGACATCGATCAGTCCCCCATCGGCCGGACTCCCCGCTCCAACCCCGCGACCTACACGGGGGCTTTCACGCCGATCAGGGAACTTTTTGCCCAGGTTCCCGAATCGCGGATCAGGGGCTATAAGCCTGGCCGTTTCAGCTTCAACGTCAAGGGAGGCCGGTGCGAGGCCTGCCAGGGAGACGGTGTCAAGAAGATCGAGATGCACTTCCTCCCCGACATCCACGTCACCTGCGAAATCTGTGACGGCAGGAGGTTCAACAGGGAGACCCTCGAGATCACCTACAAAGGGGTCAACATCGCCGAAGTCCTCTCCCGAACGGTGAACCAGGCCGCTGAACTTTTCGCCGGGATCCCTGTCATCGCGAGGCGCCTTCACACCCTCCAGGAGGTGGGTATGGGATATATCCAGCTCGGGCAGGCGGCGACCACCCTCTCGGGAGGCGAGGCCCAGAGGATCAAGCTGTCACGGGAGCTTTCCAAGAGGGACACCGGCAGGACCCTGTACATCCTCGACGAGCCCACCACGGGTCTTCATTTCGACGATGTGGTCAAGCTCCTGGTCGTTCTGAATAACCTCGTACAAAGGGGCAACACCGTCATCGTCATTGAGCACAACCTGGAGGTGATCAAGTCAGCCGACCACCTCATCGACCTGGGGCCGGAAGGCGGGGACAAGGGCGGCTACCTGGTGGCGACGGGGACGCCGGAGGAGGTCGCCAAGGTGAAAGGGAGCCACACCGGCAGATTTCTGAAGGACATTCTGAAGAAATCTGCCGGAGGGAAAAATCCAGGGCGCAGGGCGAAGGGCGGAGAAAAACCCGGGTCGCCCGGCAAAGCCGGCAGTGAATAGGGAACTGACATCATGTAGCTGTGAGCGGCAGCTGAACCATTCCTGGATTTTGGATCCGGATTTTACGGCAGGGGAAACAAAGCCGGACCTGGGTTTTCAACCCGGAACTTGGTACTCGGAACTCGGAAAACGGAACTCGAGAGACCGTCAGGTTTCGAGTGAGGCGATGTAGTTCTCAATTTCAGTGAGAACCTCGCCGAGTTCCATTCCCCGGGCGAAGCACCGATCGATCATGCTGTAAACCACGTGAAGCAGTTCTTCAGGAGACATATTTCACCCCACCTACCGATAAATCTGCCAGCAAATCCACCAAGCATTAAGTTATGATTAGCACTTGACGGTTAAACTGTCAAGTTTGTTCTTTATGTCGGTCGCGTTGGTAATTTGGCCAGTCAATTCAAGATCTAAGATCCAAAAGCCAGGACTCCATAAAAAAACGTCCTTTAAAAAAGGAACCGTCCTTTCAACATAATTGAGAATACCGTTCACCATGTTTGCATTTTGGACCTTGGATTTTGGACACAATCAAGGTAATGCGCAGAGGCCGGGACACAGGTCTTCCCCTCCTTCCTCCTCCACCGGCAATCACAGTCCTTGTTCTTGACAGAGACTTCGATGGCCGATACTCTTCTTCCGGGAGTGCGTAGGGCACTGGTGGCCCTCCTGGACTTCAAATCCAGTGGTGCCGGTTAAAACCCGGTACGGTGGGTTCGATTCCCATGCACTTCCGCCAAACAAAAAAGCCCTGACAACGTATCGAAAAACATCGGCACGTTGTCAGGTTTTTTGTTTCTGGCCTGGGAGCCTGTGTGAAACCTCCGACAGGCTCCCGGGTGGACAGGAGTTGGTGGTTGTGGTTAAATTCCAACCTGTAACGATTGCACTTAACTTCCGTTTCAGGTTTTTATCATGGGAAGGGGGGCCAATGAAAAGGGTACCGTTTTTTCTCCTTGCACTGATCATCGCCACCGGCATGACGATCACGCCCGATGCTTCGGCGGAAGGGTTCAGCCTTTTTGGCGTCAAGATGGGGATGGTCCAGGAGGCGGTCAACGCTGCCTGGCAGCAGCTGGAAACCGGCGATTATTACATCGAGGGATCGGCCCTCATCAACCTGGTCCCCGAATTCGACCACCGCAACAGGCTCTACCGTTTGAGTTTCTCGACCCCCATCCCGCTTTTAGACCAGCACCCGGGAACCTACGTGACTACCGCCTTCCAGGAGTCGATTCAGGAATTGTGGGCGTCGGACGACCTGGCAGTAAGCCTGCGAACTGGACGCGGGAGTGCCGACATCTCCCTGACCAGCAAATCTCTGCAAAAAGAGTATGCTGATCACGTCCGGGCACAGATGAAGGCCCGGATCACCGACATATTCAGACCTTGACTGAATTGCACATGTCAAAGACCCTGCAGGGTTCAGACCCTGTCACCCTGGTATCCGGACATATCCGGGCCTTGCGGCGGCGGCATATGATCAACAGGACTCTCGCGATCTTCTCCATCGCCCTGATCGTGGACCTGCTCTTCAATCTTGTGGCTGCAATCGCTTTCAACGTGTGGAACGTCAAACTGGGGGTACCCTTCCTTTTCGAAACCCTTTTTCTCGTCCTTATGATCAGGGAACGGACCAGAGGATCTTCAGAGATGTTTGCCACCCTGGTAGATGACCGATTCGATCTCAAGGATCGTCTTTACAGTTATGTGTGGTTCTCGGGGGGAAACAGGGTCCAAAACCGGATCAGGCAGGCGCAGGCCCTCGAAACACTGGAGGCGGTGGATTTTGAAAGACTGAGAAGATCCATGAAAGTGCGTGCCCCGGTGGCATTGCTGCTTACTCTGCCCATTTTCGGTTTCCTGATGTATATGACCTGGAACGCTGAATACAGGCCACCTGACATAGCAACAAGGATGATCATCGGCAGGATCGCTCCGGACCCTCATCCCGCAGTTTCGACCACCCTTCAGGCTGACACGGAGGGGACACAAAAGGCTGCTCCGGAACCAGGAATGGATCCAGATCGGTTGGACGGTCCAGGGAATAAAACTTCCCTTGAAAAAGAACGGCTGTCCGCCCTTGATAAGGCGCAGCGGGAAACAACGGAAAAAGCAGCGGATTCAGAGGGAATTTCTGACCTGGGAGACACCTCCGAGCCTGGCGCCGGACCAAACGGTTCAGGAGGTAGTGCCGTTGGCGGTCTCACGACGATACCAGAATCTCTGGAATCCATTTTTGAAAGCCCAACAGCATCTGAACCCATCCCCCCCAACCTTGCCGCGAATGCCGCATACTCTTTCCGGGACCTTCCTGACGCCACCCGGTTCCTGAGCCTGGTGCCGGGGCAGGGTAGCAAGTCCCTCGCTCGACTGGATCCAGGCATCATATCCAATTTCGAGGAGGGGATCGAAAGCTTCCCTGACCGATACAGGGAACCACTTCAAACCTACTACTGGGAGCTTAAAAAATGGAGCCAAAAACCTTAAAGGATATCCCGTCTGTTATCCAGGATATCAGGGACGACCTTGCCCGCGTGAAGATCGAGTTTGGCAGGAGGATCGTCGGGAACGAAGAGATCCTTGGCTTCATCATCAAGGCGCTTCTCTCCAACGGACATGTCCTCCTCGAAGGCGCTCCCGGACTGGGCAAGACGCTCATGATCAGGACTTTATCGGATATCCTGGATCTCAAGTTCAGAAGAGTCCAGTTTACCCCCGACCTCATGCCGGCCGACATCATCGGCACCAACATCATTGTCGAGGACGGGGAGGGAGGCCGGCACTTCAGGTTCGAGGAAGGGCCTGTCTTCACAAACATACTCCTTGCTGACGAGATCAACAGGGCCAGCCCCAAAACCCAATCCGCAATGCTTCAGGCCATGGAAGAGCACGAGGCTACAGTCTTTGGAAAAAACCACGCCCTCGATGAACTGTTTTTCACCCTCGCCACCCAGAACCCCATCGAGATGGCCGGCACCTACCCTCTTCCGGAGGCCCAGCTCGACCGTTTCATGTTCAAGCTGGTGGTCCCTTTCCCGACCGAAGAGAACCTGAAACGGATAGGCAGGCTCAATGTGAACGGGCCGGGACCTGGCAAGAAGGTTAAAACGGTCCTTTCGCGTCAGCGGATCATCGACATGAGGAAAGCGGTCATCGACATCCCCATCACAGACCGCATTTACGATTTCGTGGTACAGCTGATCCACAAAACTCATCCCGGAAAAGTCGGGGCTCCAGAGAGCGTTTCCCGCTTCATCCGCTATGGAGCTTCGCCACGGGGTCTGAACGCTATCATATGGGCTGCCCGGATCTCAGCGGTTATGGACGGCAGGGTCAACATCTCCATCGACGACATCGAGGAGAACTATATCCCGGCACTGCGGCATCGCCTCGTCATGAGGTTCGAAGGAGAGATCGAAGGGATCAGTTCCGACCGGGTTCTTGAGGAGATCTTCCGCTCCGTCAGGAAGCAGTTCTGAAACTTGGACCATCTCACCTCACCAGAGTTCGTCAGGCGCCTGCAGCTCCTCCGGGAGAAGCTTGCCCCTCTCATGGGACGTCTGGAGTTTTTCAGCGCTGCTCCAAGGGGCAGGCTCACCACACCCGAGATCGACTCCCACCGTCCCTATGCCCAGGGGGAGGATCTCCGCTACATCGACTGGAACCTTTACGCCCGCCTTGACAGGTTCTTCATCAAGACAGTGGTTGCCGAAGAGGAGGGTCTCCTGCACCTCCTCGTGGACACAAGCACGTCCATGAGGAATCCCCACCCTGAGAAACAGCCTCGATCCCTGGAGATCGCCGCCGGTATCGCATACCTCATCCTCAGCGCAGGGAACCAGCTGGCAGTCCACTCCTGGGCCGACAGGCTTCTACTCACACGCCAGTACAATCGGGGTGAATCGGAGACCCATGACCTCTTGCACCAGCTATCAACCCTGCCTGTGGGCGGGGAAACGGACCTTGGTGCAACTCTTGCCAACCTGCGAAGAATTTCCCGGGGTCACATCTTCAGAACGATCATCATTTCCGATCTCCTCGAGATCAACGGATACTTCCAGCAGCTGGAGTTCCTGCAGGCTCAGGGTGCGCGAGTCGGTATTATCCAGACACTCAACCCCCTTGAGATCTCACCACGATTGAGGGGCCACCTCGCTCTCGTGGATCCTGAAACCGGGAATCGAAAAACCCGTGTGGTCGGCTACCGGACCCTGCGTACGTACCGGAAAGCCGTGGCCGACTTTCACAGGGAGACCGAAGAGGCCTTTTCCAGAATGGACATCCCGTTCCTGAGGGCCTCCAGCCTGACGGGTTTCGAGGATTCGGTCATCCGATTCATGACCCTCCCGGGATGGAGGGGAGGCAGATGATCGCCCTGGACAGCTGGGTGGGGTTTACCTTCCTGCTGATCGTTCCGCTCCTTTACTGGCAGCAGAGGCATGCCTCGGCTCAGCAGGAAGTCCCCATATCGTTATTCCCTGTGTTGACGAGGCAAAAAGTTGAGGACCCCGCACCGTCCAGGAGACTTCTGCGCTTCACCAACAACCAGAGGCTCCTTTTTCTGACAATAGCCCTGTTTAGTCTTGCCCTCAGTTTCAACGGGGTACACATCGTCAGGAAAGACCGGCAACCCGGGAGATGGCTGATCGTCCTGGATAACACCTCGGGATCTTCGGCCCAATTCGAAAATGGCACCGTTCTTTCCGAAATGGTGTCCAGTCTAAAAGTGTTCTCAAGACGAGCGCATGAAAAGGACCTGTTCACTCTTGTGGTAACCTCTCCCACTCCCGTCATCTTCGATCAACTGGACCGGAAAGCTTTTACAGCACACCTTTCCAGGATCAGGTCAGCCTCCACCTCTTCCAGTATCGGGGAATTATCCACGACGACCAGCGCCATGCAGGAGGGTGTGGAATACAAAGGAGCGATCCTGGTTTCCCCCCGGTCAAAACAATGGCGGCGCTTCCTTTCAGATGAAAGATCGGATCCAGGCCTGTGGATCCCCTCTGACCAGCTGCTGGAGAGAGGGAATGCGGGTCTCATCACGATAGACGTCACGTCAGTTGCAGGAAACCTGTATGATATCTATGGAAGGATCGCGAGTGAAGGACTGGGAACCGGTCCCCTCGAGATGTCCTACAATCACGTCAATAGTCCATCTGTCTTTTTTACAGTAGATCTGGACCGGGACGGGGAAGGGGAGTTTCATCTTCTCGAAGTCCCGATCACCAAACCCGAGGTATCCCTGCAGCTCGAGGTCCACGACAACCTGGCCAGCGACAACCGATTAACCATCATCCCCCCTGAAAATCTGTCATCAATTAACGTTCAGCTACAAGGGAACGAAAGTGATTTCCTTAAATTAGCTCTGAGCGCCTTCCGGGAACTCCACCCGGTCTCGGACAACCCTGCCACCGCTCGATACCATGTATCCATCCACGAAAAATCCGTGCCGAAGAACAACAAAACAGCATCGCCCGCCCTGATAATCTTTCCACCAAGATCGTTCGGACCGTTCCAAATCCGGCGCATCTGGGCAGCACCCATGGACATCTCTTTTCATCCCGGGCATCCTGTCACCCGCGGCGCCTCGTTCAGACAATTCAGGACCGCCAGAATCCTGGACATCCCCCCCCCCGCCGGTTTTAAGACCCTGGCCAGTGCGCAAGGGATTCCCCTTATTATGGCGGGCACAATGGAGGGCCAAAAGGTAGTTGTCTGGACCTTCGACCCGGGGGACAACGGGATATACCTCGATCCCGCCTTTCCAGTTCTTCTCAGGAACAGCCTGGTTTGGCTGGCACGCAGCGGGGAGACGCAGGTCAAATCTGAAAGCTGCATTGCAGGAACTGTTTCGGATACGGCCCGACCGGAAGAATGCGCATCCCTCGTCAGAGAGGCCGGAGCGATCTCACTACCGCTTCTGACAGGCATCGCGGATGATCCTCGCCTCATCCGTTCGGAGACTCGAAAAGAACTGGGGAATATGTTCCTGATCCTTGCTCTTGCTTTCCTGCTTGTCATGGCCGCCGACCGGGCACTGTACAGGGAGGAAGCCCTGTGAATCCGATCATACCCTTCCTGATCATATTCCCCCTGGTTATCCTTCTGACCGTAAGGGCAGCACTTGCCAACACATACCATTCTCCTGCTGCAGCAACCCTCCTGTCTGCTTTTCGGGGAGCAGCCATCATCATCATCGCAGTCCTGTCTCTCTGGTGGTCCTGGGAGCGGCCCTTGAGAGACACCCGCCCGGTCAGCGCCCTCATCCTGGTCGATGAGGCTTCAGGGAATTCCGCCGAGTCGGAGAGGATCGCTCGTAAGTTAAGAACCGTTGTCAACGCCCGCAACGGCAGAACGCTTTCGGCGACATATAACAGAGTTGTCGGCAACAAACCGGGAGGCAATGGACTTGCCGGAGCCGGGCCGGACGGAACAGGCCGAGCCCTTGGCTCTTACAATTCGTTCGAAGCCGCACTCCCAATTGTCCGGTGGCTTATGAAAGTTAACCCTGACATTTCGATTGCAGTGATATCGGATGTGCTCCCTGAAGAACTTCATGGTCCTGAGTTCGCCGGTATCAACCTGTCGTGGAACCAGGCTAAGGGGGCATCCCGAAATCATCCTATAAAGGATGTCATTTATCCCGGGGTCATTTTCGCTAACCAGGTGTTCAGGATACAGGTCAGGATCGCTCCTGGCCCGCGACAACAAGAGCTCGTCCTCTCTGTTAACAACAGCCGGATCGAGAGCCGGCCGCTTTCCGGATCGGTATCACCCGGCGATATCGTCATTTTTGACCTGGCTCTAAAAACCCCCGGTATTCATAGCGTGGAATTGACGGTGCTGGACCGGGACGAGTCGATCATCGGGCAGCACAGGCTACCCATTCGGGCTCTGCAGGAACCCGATATCTTTTACTACAGTCCCATGGGTAATAACGCCCCTCTGGCAGGATACCTTGATAGAAGCGGGATGGTGATCCACTCCCTTTCGATCCGGGATCTGATCTCAGGAGCCCTGCCAGAACCAGGCGTTTCCGGGAGGGACAGCCTGCTCATTCTGGATTCCGCGCCGGCATCCTATTTCAACCGCCGGCTGGTGTCCTCTTTATCGGACGTTGTACTTCGAAAGGGCTACAAACTGCTCATTCTCCCGGGATCCGACATCTCACCGAGAGACCGGGGCGCCGCCATTGAAAACATACTCCCGGTCAAGTTCGGACTCGAGGAAAATGACGATCCCGGCACCGATCTTGCCTTCGTGGCAGTCGTCGACACCTCACTGAGCATGTTCTTCAACATAAAGGGAGTCAGCACTTTTGCCCGCAGCCGGGGTTCCGAAGGAGGATTGACTACCAAGATCGACATGGCTAAAAAAGCGATCATGAACCTGGCGGGAGCTATCAAGGAGTCGGACCGGATGGGAGTCCTCACGGTCACGGACAGGCCTTCCTGGATCATCAAGCCGTCTCAACCCAGAAATGTGGAAGAGGAAGCGGAACAGATCAGACGCATCAGCGCTTTTGGCCCCGGCATCAACCTCTACTCGGGCCTTTTTGCGGCCTATCAGGAACTTGCCGCCCTGAATTCGGACCTTAAACACATCCTCGTCTTTCTTGATACAGCGGATGTGGATGAATACCAGGTAGCCGACAGGGGCACTGTGTGGGAACTCCTTGAAGAGATGAAAGAGCAGGGGATCACGGTGAGTCTCATCGGCTTTGGAAAGGCCGGAGATCCTCATATACCCCAGCTCAACCGGTTTGCCGAAGAATCGGGAGGCTACTTCTACCTGACAAGCGATATCGAGGAGATCCCAGGTTTCGGACTCATGGATCTCGAACAGGTGGCCGACTCCCTGCTGAACTTTCAGGCAAGGAAAGTGGACTTCTTTTCGTCGGATTTTCCCGGGATCGACAGCTTCCCGGACCTGAACGGACAGGTTATCACCACACTCAAACCTGGTGCTTCCCTGTACGCTTGGAGCGACAGGGACCTTCCCCTCTTTGCGACCTGGCCCTTTGGAACCGGCAAGGTTGGAGTTTTTACGGCAGATGGAGGACAATCCCTGGCCAGGGAATGGGGCAAGGGAAGTCCTGACCAAGGGCACTGGCTCGCTATTCTGGCAAAGTTCCTCTCCGATGAACTCCCGGCGACAGACTTTTTCTACTCAGGTGGTGATGGGACAGGGACTGTCCTCACCAGAACCGCTTTCCCTGACTCTGCCGGTGGATTAGAGGTCGTGACAAGCTACCCGGACGGTTACAGCCGCACCCTTCCCATGGAAAAGGTGGGGCCGGGTCGGTACGAGGCTTACTTCAGGGTCCCGGGCCGGACACCTAACGCCATTGAACTCAAAACATCAGTAAAAGGCGACAGGCTGGCCTACCAGGTTATCCCCTCGTTCCAGGCAGCCGCACCGACTCCGACCTTCACAACAACCGAATTTGAACCAGCCCGTGCCGAGATCGAGACCGGCGGCCCCGACAGGTCGGACCCCAGCCTGCTCCGTCTGCTCATCCTCCTGGCGATCTTCCTGATTTCCCTGGACGAGTTCTTCCGGCCCCCCTCCCCTGAAAACTGACGGGTGACCATACCCGAAATCCGTCGATTGGACCCCTCCGGTCGGGGTTAGGGCGTCGATCAACAGTTCCTGACGCTGCCCGGATCCTTTCTCCGGACCGGGACCGAAAAAACGGCCCCTCCGACACCCCGACCGGAGGTTGAACAAAACCAATCGCGGATTTCGGGTCATGCTTACTCCTTGACGAACAACACCAAATCGGGTAATTACCGTCCTTCTCCAACTAAACCATTCGCCTGCCGGCCTCCAACACCTGGAGTCGCATGGCGGATAAGATAGGCAAAGGAGGCACCTATCATGAGACAGACCATTCTCGGGAAGAAGCTGGGGATGACCCAGATCTTCGACCGCACCGGTAACGCAGTTCCCGTCACTATCGTCCAGGCAGGACCCTGCACCATCCTTCAGGTCAAAACCGCCAAGACCGATGGCTACAACGCCATACAGATCGGCTTCGGTGAAAAGAAGGAAAAGCGCACAACGAAGCCGATGCTCGGCCACTTCAAGAAGGCGGGATCAGCCCCCCTGCGCCATGTCCGTGAAAGCAGGGTCGACGATCCGTCTCTTTTCGTACCCGGGCAGGCCATCACCGTAGGCCTTTTCGCCAGGGGTGATATCATCGACATCACCGGCTCGTCCAAGGGCAAGGGCTTTGCCGGTGTCATGAAGCGCCACGGCTTTAAGGGGTTCACCGCAACCCACGGCACCCACGAGAGCAAGAGGGGCGGCGGTTCCATCGGTCAATCGGCTGACCCGGCCAAGGTATTCAAGAATATGAAGATGCCCGGGCAGATGGGAGACGGAACCGTCACCATCCAGAACCTCGTGATCGTAGACATCAGGGAAGACCAGAACCTCCTCATGATCAAGGGACCTGTCCCCGGCGCCAAGAACGGTCTGCTGGTCATCAGCCACGCCATCAAGAAAGAGGCTCCGCCCCTCAGGGAGATCGTGACTGCGCCGGTAGAGGCCCCTGAAGAACTTCCCACTGCTGACGTGTCTGCCGACCAGTCCGCCGACGTGTCCGCCGAAGCCGAAGAGGCGAAGGCGGGAGCTTCAACGGAGGCGGAAGCCGTGGAGGACAATCCTGCAGAAGAAGCTGTCCCTGAAGCCTCTGAAGAAGCACCTGCCGATACCGCCGTGGAAGAGCGGAACGAGGAGAAGAAGGAGGACTGATCTTCCTCTTTCTGTCCCGGAGACTATCCATGTCTGACAACCCGGTACGCAAACTGATCGCCCTCGTCATCGACGACGAAGAGTTTTATCGCGTGACGATGCAGGAGGCGCTCAGGGACGAAGGGTTCAGGTGCTATACCGCGGAAAACGGCGAAAAGGGGTACTCCCTGTATCAGCGGATCCTGCCCGACGTGGTGGTCCTCGACCGGATCATGCCCCTCTCGGGGGGGACCAGGTTTCTCATGTCGGTTCGGGAAAACCCCAACCGCCGGGAAGCGTTTCTCGTCATCTACAGCTCGACCCTTAAAAAAGAAAGTTTCGATGAGTCGGACCCGACTCTCCCGGGCAGTGGATTCACCCGCATCCTGGAGGCCCCAAAATCCATGGCCCCACTGGAGCTGGCACCGAAGATAAGGGAACTTGTCACGGGCGGGGCCAAAGAGGTATGATAGTTTAAATTTTCATCTTGATGACCTCCCAAAAAGTCATCAACGCGCCCCGGGTGGGGCGCCCGGATCAATGACCGGTTGCGTCCGGGAAGGGCGCCCGGATCAGTGACTGAAATGCAGGTCACTGATCCGTGAGGAAAGGAAAAACCCCGCTTTTTCCTTTCCGTAGAGCCAAAGTCTCGCACAGACTTTGGTGATTATCAGCTGTCTCCGTGAGGAAAGGAAAAACCCCGCTTTTTCCTTTCCGTAGAGCCAAAGTCTCGCACAGACTTTGGTGATCTATCAGCAGTCATTGATTTGTAAGGAAGGGGAAAACGACGCTTTTCCCTTTCCCCAGGACATTAATGAGCCAGGAAAAGTCCCGGATTGGACTTTTTGCGACCCTATCAACAGTGATCGGTAGAGAAGACAGGAAGAAGGAGAAAGTGGTAAAGTCCTGAGTTGAGAATTGGGAAGCGTTGGCCAATCACGAATCACCAATCACGGAGATTCAAGGAAATTTGGAATATCTTTTAGAAATAAAGCACCTCACGACCGTCTTCCCCGCCGGAGGCCGCGTTCTCAAGGCCGTGGACGACGTGTCGTTCTCCCTCACGAAGGGAGAGGTGTTCTGCCTCGTGGGCGAGTCGGGGTGCGGCAAGAGCATGACTGCCCTGAGTATCCTCGGCCTGGTTCCACCACCGGGGATGGTCACCGGCGGGCAGGTCCTCTTCCGCGGAAGGGACCTGCGAACCATGGGGGCCGAGGAGCTGAGGCTCATCCGGGGAGACAGGATCTCCATGGTGTTCCAGGAACCGATGTCGGCCCTTAACCCCGTGTTCACGGTGGGTGAGCAGGTGGCTGAGGTTCTGAGGGTCCACCGGTCTGTGACAAGGGAACAGGCCATGGAGAGGGTGGTCGAACTCCTCGGCGAGGTAGGGATCCCCGACCCGGATCGAAGGTCCGGTGAATACCCTCACCAGATGTCGGGAGGTATGCAGCAGCGGGCCCTCATCGCCATGGCCATGGCCTGTGAGCCTGAACTTCTCATCGCCGACGAACCCACAACGGCCCTGGACGTTACCGTTCAGGCTCAGATCCTGAGGCTCATGGAGCGGCTCATCAGGGGGAAGGACCGGTCCCTGCTCCTGATCACCCATGACCTGGGGATCGTGGCTGAAGTCGCGGACCGTGTCTGTGTCATGTACGCCGGGGCCGTCGTGGAGTCCAGCCCGGTAAAGGAGCTGTTCGCCTATCCGCAGCACCCCTATACGCTTGGGCTCATGGCGTCCCTTCCGTCTCCGGAAAGGAGGAAGTTCACCCCCATCACGGGCATGGTGCCCGACCTCGCGGACCTGCCGGGAGGATGCCGGTTCCATCCCCGCTGCCAAAGGGCCCGGGAGGTTTGTGTGAGGGAGGAACCGGAACTGGTTTTCACTGGAAAGCGGGCGGTGAGGTGTTATTTTCCGGGGAAAGGAACTGAGGAAGAGGAGAAGAGGTGAAGAGGTGAATGGTGAACGGTTATGCGATTCACTTTTCACGGTTCACGCTTCACTTGTTGAATGAAGGCGGGATCAGATATTGACTGAGAACAGCAACTATCTTCTTCAAATTGAAAACCTGACAAAGATCTTCCCCGTCAAGGGAGGGTTCCTCGGAAAGGTGACCGGCGGGGTGCGTGCTGTGGACGGCGTGTCCCTTCAGGTCCGACGAGGCGAGGTGTTCGGCCTGGTGGGTGAATCGGGCTGCGGCAAGACCACGCTGGGTCGTACGATCCTCAAGCTCATGGAGCCGTCCGGGGGAAAGATCATTTTCGACGGCGACGACATCACCCGTCTGGACGGCAAGAGCCTCAGGGTCTACCGGCATCGGATGCAGATCATTTTCCAGGACCCCTTCGGGTCCCTGAACCCGCGCAAGACGGTGGGATCGATCATAGGCGAGCCTTTGCGCGTCGCAGGAGAACCTTCCGGCGAAGTCACGGAGAAGGTCAGAGAGATGATCGGGATGGTGGGCCTGGCGCCCGACAGCCCCATGCGCTATCCCCATGAGTTCTCCGGAGGCCAGAGGCAGCGCATCGGGATCGCCCGGGCCCTCATCCTCCGTCCGGAGTTCCTCGTTGCCGACGAGCCGGTTTCGGCCCTGGACGTCTCCATTCAGGCCCAGATCCTCAACCTCCTCATGGACATCAAGAAACGCCTTTCCCTGACGATCTTTTTCATCTCCCACGATCTGAGGATCGTCCGGAGTATCTGCGACCGTGTGGCTGTCATGTACCTGGGCCGGGTGGTGGAAACAGGGGGTGTGGACGAACTTTATGAGCGCCCGGTCCACCCCTATACCGAGGAACTCATCCGGGCTATCCCGGAGCCGGACCCGGAGCTCAGCCGCAAGGGTGAGGGACTGCCCGGGGAGGTGCCCAGCCCGATGGACCCGCCTCCAGGGTGCGCCTTTCATACCCGTTGTCCCCTGGTCCGTGATATCTGCATGACCGAGGTTCCGGAGTTGACCCCAAGAGGGGACGGGCACGAAGCGGCGTGCCACGTCAGGTAGCTCACAGCCAGCAGCTGTGAGCTAATTCCAAATTCCACATTTCAAATTCCAAAGGAAAACATGACAAAGAAAAGATCCAAGACAGGAGTTTTTTGAAGTGATCTGGAATCTGGAATCTGGAATCTGGAATAAGCAGATTTTTTCTTTATATATCCACATCCCCTTCTGCCGGAGGCTGTGCCCCTACTGCCATTTCTACCGTGTACCGGAGATCCCCCCGTGGGAGAGCTATCTCGAGGCGGTGCGAAAGGAGATCGAGGCGCTCGACGCGGATGACCTCGGCGCGGTCCACACCCTTTACGCAGGCGGCGGAACACCGACACTTCTGCCGCCTGAGTTCTATGCCGGGGTCGTCGGTTTCGTCCGGGACCGCTTCGATCTCTCAGGCCTCATGGAACTCTCCATCGAGACTGACGGGGACGGCACCCCGGAGTTCCTGTCCGGATACGCCCGGGCGGGGTTCGACAGGGTGAGCGTAGGCGTCAAGTCCTTCGACCCCCGGATCCAAAAGATCCTTGGAGCGGGGGAACGCCTCATCCGGGATCCGGTGGCAGCAGCCCGCTCGGCCGGTTTTGCTTCTGTGGGTGTTGACCTCATATATGGGATTGAAGGCCAGTCCCTGGAAGATCTCCTAGATGACCTGGACCGGACCGTTTCCCTTGATCCGGATCACATCAGCCTGTACGCCCTGGAACAGGGAGGTGAGGAACAGGGCCCAGGGCGCCGGGCGCAGGGCGGGAAACTGGAGGGGTGTGAACCGGACCTCGCCGCGGCCATGTTCAGGGAGTCCGCGCGGATGCTTCGTGCTGCCGGTTTCAGACAGTACGAGATCACCAACTTCTCCCGGCCCGGGCATCGCAGCTTGCACAACATGGTCTACTGGCGGGACGGCGATTTTATCGGTCTCGGACCTTCGGCCCACAGCTGCGTGACCAGGAACGGGGTCAGGACACGGTGGCGCAACCTGCCCGATATCAATGCTTACCTGAAGGACCCGGTATCTTGCCGGGAGGAACTGTCCCGGGAGGGCGGACTCGACAGGGCAAGGGAGGCGCTTATCATGGCGCTGCGGATGACGGAGGGAGTGAACCGGGACGCCTTCCGGCTACGGTACGGTTCTGACCCCCTGGAACTTTTGAAACCGCACCTTGCCGAACTGATGGAATTTGGGCTGGTGAGGTTCAGCGCAAATCGGGTGAGGCTGACGATGAGGGGGATGCTGCTGAGTAACGAAGTCTTTGTCAGAATACTCTGACAAAGACAGTGCAGAGTGCAAAGTGCAGGGTGCAGAGAAAAAGAGTTAGTGTAAATTAGCTCTTGATCTTCTTCCACGTTCTTACCAGAGGAACGTCAGCCCCTTGTTTTGTGGTGTTTATCTGGTTATCTTACATCCCAACTGGATAACCTCGTAACACGGACTCAGACGCAGACAAAGGAAAAGGGAACCAGACCTGAACTGTGGCTGAGACTGAGAATAAAACCGTCCCAACGTCCCGGTTTTGCCGGAGACGGCGGTTGTGATGCGCAGCATCGAGGAGTGGCAGGTGTCGCCGAACCGTAAAACAGACCGTCGTCACGACGTACTCATGACCCTCATCCGCTCCCACATCGGGACAGCGGAGCCGGTGGGGTCCAGATACCTGCTGGAAAGGTCCGGACTCGATGTGAGTGCCGCAACTGTGCGAAACCTCATGGCCCAGTTGGAGAAGGAAGGGTACCTGAGACAGCCCCACACCTCCGCGGGACGTGTTCCCACCGACAAGGCCTATCGATATTATGTCAACAGCTTGCTCGGGCGCGGTCCCGAACATTCACCTGGCCATTCGAGCGGTCATTCGCCGGGTCATTCGCCGGGTCATTTGGTAGACCAGGACGACACCTTCCGCAGGGCCCTTTTAGGTTTTACAGGGGGGCTGGACGATCTGTTGCGAAAGACTTCCAGGGTTCTTTCCGACCTTTCCCGGTGCGCGGGAGTCGTCCTTCCTCCACGCAGGGTTCGCCGCCTTTTCAAAAGGATCAGTTTTACCCGCATGAACAGGGACTCGGTCCTGGCCATCCTGGTCTCCCTTTCCGGCGTCACCACCCACAAACTCGTCCAGACCGGGGAGGAGTTCCCCCAGGACGCCCTGGACAGGATGTCGGATTACCTGAACCGCAGGTTTGCCGGAATGAGTCTTGGTGAGATGTGCTGGAGAGTGGAAAAGGACCTGGCCCGGGACCTGGAGAACTTCGATAACTGGATGACAGCAGCCCTGAGACTGAGCACCGGGCTCCTGGAAGAACCCGAAGGGCCCGAAGTATATTTTGAGGGCGGTTCGAGGATCCTGGATATGCCCGAATTCATGACCGATTTTGAGGGGATGCGCGCCATTTTCCGGGCTTTTGAGGACAAAAGAAGCCTCGCCGCCCTCCTTGAAGAGACCATTAAAGCCAGCGATCTCACCGTATTCATCGGTTCCGAGACCGGTATGGAGGATCTCAGAGGGATGAGCATGGTGGTCTCGACCTATGGCCGGGGCGGAGGAGCCCTCGGGGCGGTGGGAGTCATCGGGCCTTCGAGGATGGACTACAAACATATCATTCCCCTCGTCAGGTCGGCGGGTGTGATGGTCAGCGAGAACTTCTCGTCGGAAAAAGTTGAAGGGGAAAGCTTTCAAGGGGGAGACGTTCAGGAGGGAACGAATTGAAGAGGTCGCAGCGAAAGGGAAACGGCGACGGTGAGGCGGTTCAGATCCCGGTCGCCGATGGCGGACAGGAAGGCGGGGACAGAGCCCCTGAGAATGCCGGAGAACAGGAATTGGTGACACTGCCCCTCGAAGAGTATGAGGCCCTCAGGGCCGAGGCGGCCGAACTGAAGGATCGGTACCTCCGGGCCGCAGCGGATTTTGACAACTTCCGGAAACGTGTCGCCAAAGAAAAAGAAGATATTGTCCGTTTCGCCAACGAACGGTTGATAAGAGACCTGCTGCCTGTCCTTGACAACCTGGACAGGGCACTTTCGGCGGGACTGGACAAGGCGGGAATGGACAGCGTGGTGGACGGTGTGAGGATGGTCAGCGAACAGCTTCATTCACTGCTGGGCAGCTGCGGCCTGGAACCTGTGGAAGCGGTGGGCACAGCCTTTGACCCCAACCGTCACGAAGCTCTGGGAGTCCTTCCCTCCGGCGAATACGAAGAGGGAACGGTGGTTGCCGAGATGCAGAAGGGATACAGCCTCAAGGGCAAGGTCCTGCGACACTCCATGGTCCATGTGGCCGGCAAGCCGGCCGGAACCGGCGAAAAGGAGGACAGCTGAGCCAATGGCCGCCAAAGCCGATTATTACGAGACCCTCCAGGTCGGCCGCGAGTCGTCCCCGGAAGAGATAAAGAGAGCTTACCGCCGCCTGGCCATCCAGTTCCATCCTGACCGGAACCCGGACAATATAGATGCGGAGAAGAAGTTCAAGGAACTGAGTGAAGCGTACTCGATCCTTTCAGACGAGGACAAGAGAAAGATATATAACCAGTTCGGCCACGCGGGGCTGTCCGGAAACGGCGGGTTCCCGGGCGGGTTCGATTATTCCGGTTCTTTTGCCGATGTTTTTTCGGACATTTTTCAGGACTTTTTCGGCGGGGGCCGCACGGGGCGCAGGCAGCGCGGCATGCGCGGGGACGATCTGCGTTACCGGATGATGATCACCTTCGAGGAGGCCGTTTTCGGCACCCGGAAGGAGATCACCTATCCCAAGCTCGAGGAATGTGACCGGTGCCTGGGTGACGGTATCGAGCCCGGGCACGATCCTGTGACGTGCAGCGCCTGCGAGGGAATGGGCGAGGTTCGGTTCCAGCAGGCCTTTTTCACCATGTCGCGGACCTGTCCCAACTGCAGGGGCATGGGAAAGATCGTGAAAGACCCTTGTACGGGATGCCGGGGGGAGGGCAGGGTCAGAAAGGACCGGAACCTCACGGTCAAGATCCCGCAGGGAATGGATGACGGGATGCGGCTCAGGATCCGGGGTGAGGGCGACGGCGGCCTTTCGGGTGGAGGTCCCGGTGACCTGTTCGTTCAGATCGAGGTTCGGGACCACCAGTTTTTCCACCGCGAAAATAACGACATTATCTGTGAGATACCCATCCGGATGGAGGTCGCTGTCGTGGGGGGAGTAGTGGAGATCCCAACTCTGGACGGCCCCGCCGAACTGAAGATCCCCGCCGGTACCCAGCCCGGGCAGGTGTTTCACCTCAAAGGCAAGGGAGTCCCCAGGCTTCACGGGTCCGGTCGGGGTGACCAGTACACGAGGATCACAGTGGAAATACCTGCCAAGCTAACGAAAAAACAGAAGAGACTTCTCGAAGAGTTCACCGGCGAAACAAGTGCGGCGGCCTACAAGGCCGTGACCCGGTTCGCCAGGGATTTCGCGAAATACAAGGACGAACAGGCTGGCTGATCCCGTTTTCTCCCGACTGCTTCAAACATGGATCAGGGCAGCCTTGACAGTTGAAGGCGGCCCTTATTTTTGTTAAGGTGCGATATTACAAAATTGTCATTATCTGATGTGATTACAGGAGAGCGGTCATGAGCGACCCGGCTGAAAACAGCACGACCCAGGATCAGCCCGAGAGTACCCCGGCCGGAACCGCCGGCAAACCGGCGCAGGGTACAGGCGGGAGGCAGCCAGGCGGCATCCGTTTCACGATCGGATGGAAGATCACAAGTCTCGTCGTCGTGGTCATGACCGTTCTGGCCGTGGTCAATATCATCTTCATCCAGAGCCGTTACAACACCACCATGAACCGGGAGTTCGAGAGCAAGGCCCAGGCCATCGCTTTTTCTATCGCAAGTTCCAGCGAGGACAAGCTGCTCAGCGGCAACGTCGAGGTCATCCAGTCCCTGGTGGACAACTTCCGGGATATCCACGGGATCCGGTACGTGTATGTCCAGGATTCCACGGGCGTCGTGGTCGCCCACACTTTCGACGGCATCTTCCCCAAAAGTATCCTTGGCCTCAACCCCGTTACCGGAGAGGAATCCCACAGGATCCTCAAATTCCAGAGGGACGAGGTCGGTGACATCCTTGAGGTCGCCGTGCCCATCCTGTTCGGGGTGGCGGGGACTGCCCGGGTCGGCATGGACCACGGCCTCATCACCAGTGAGCTCGACAGCATCACCTGGAGGCTCATCGTTCAGTTCGCGGTGGCCCAGATCCTGGGTATCGTTCTTCTGCATCTCATGGTCATCTACCTTCTGCGTCACATCAGGACAGTTCTTGCGACCCTGAAAAGAGTCGGGGAAGGGGATCTCACAGCCCGTGTCGAGGTCCCAACCAGGGACGAGTTCCTGGATCTGGCTCAGAACCTCAACTCAACACTGGCCAAGCTCGCAGGCATGATCGATAGGGTCGACCATTCCTACGAGGGGATCTCCCGGGCCAACGTTCGGATATCGCAGGTCTACAACGACGTTCAGGAGGGGATCGAGCAGCAGGCCGGCCTCGCCAGCGAGACCATGGAGTCGGTGGTCAGCAACAAGAAAATGATCGACGATGTCACCGAGGGGATCCATATCCTTGAAAACTCTTCCAACGACAGCTTTTCCAGCGTTATGGAGATGGGTGCTTCCATCGAGGAGGTTTCCTCCATGGCTGACGCCCTCTTCAAATCGGTCAACGAGTCCAACACTGCCATCGAGAACCTTTCAGCTTCCATCGACGAGATCAACCGCAACCTTCTGACCCTTTCCAAGGGCGCCGACGAGACCTCCAGCGCCATGAACGAGATGAGCGCCAGTATCGTCCAGGTCCGTGGAAATGCCGAGAGTACTTCCCAGGACGCCGTGCAGATGACAAAGGTGGCCGAGGAGGGCGCGACGATCTCCAGAAACGCCATGGGGGGTATGGAGGCCATCAAGAAAAGCTCGGGTCAGGTGACCCAGATGATCTCGCTGGTGTCCGACCGCATCGAGGAGATCGACGAGATCCTCAGGTTCATCACCGAGATCACAGGAAAAACCAACCTCCTCGCCCTGAACGCCGCCATTATCGCCGCCCAGGCCGGGGCCCAGGGCAAAGGGTTCGGGGTCGTTGCTGATGAGATCAACGAACTTGCGCAGAACACCAAGGCGCAGACCAACCGGATCGCCCAGGTCATCGAGGGGCTGCGCGAGGAGGTTTCACGCACCAGTGAGGCGGTGATCGAATCCAACCTGAAGGTTGACGAGGGGGTCGCCCTGAGTGGGAAAGTCACCACCGCCCTCGAAGGGATCATGGAAAGCACCATGCTCGTGTCCCACAGGGTTGAGGAGATCGCCCAGACCACATCTGAGCAGGCTAGCACGAGTAACCGGGTCCTGGAGGCCACCCAGCACCTCACAGATTCGGTCGGGAACATAAAGGGGATCAGCGAGCAGCAGACCCAGGCCGGCGAGAAACTCCTCCAGATGTCAAAGCAGATCCAGCAGGCAGCCCAGAAGGTCAAGGACAGCACCGAGGAGCAGACGTTCACCAGCCAGCAGATCAACAAGGATCTGACCCGGATCTCCGACACCGTGCGGACCATCTCGGAATCCACCGAGATCCAGGTGGTCAACGGCAGCAAGGTGCTGAAGATGACCGAAGATCTTGGTGGTGTCATCCAGAAGAACAAGACGGCGGTGCACGGCCTGAAGGGGATCATTGATGACCTGAACGAGCGGATGCAGGCCCTGCATGCTGAGTTGGAGATCTTTGTTACGGAGGAGGATATCTCGTGAGAGTTGCATTAGCCCTTTTTGTGACAACCGTCATGGCCTTGTATGGACCGGCAACCGTTGACGCCCAGGGTGTTACCTCCGATTCGATCACCCTGGGAGTTACCAGCGCCTTCAAAGGCCACGCCGCCTCCCTGGGTTCCGAGCTTTACAGAGGTTACATGGCCTTTTTCAACAAGATCAACGCTCAGGGGGGGATCGGTGGCCGAACCATCACGGTGAAGGCGTTGGACGATTCCTACGACCCTCCCGAGGCGGTCAGGAACACGGTAAAGCTGGTGAGCCAGGAAAAGGCATTCCTTCTGTTCGGGAACGTGGGAACACCCACCACGGTCAAGGTCCTCCCCCTGCTGCTGAAGTACCAGAACATTCCGGTCTACATGTTCGGCCCCTTTACAGGGGCACAGCCCCAGCGTGAAGAGCCCTATGCGGCCTTCTGCATTAACGTGAGAGCCTCCTATCGGCAGGAAACGGCGGCCCTGGTGGACTTTTTCGTTGAAAAGGGCAAGCGCAAGATCGCCGTATTCTACCAGAATGACGCTTACGGCCGCAGCGGACAGAATGGAGTGGTCAGGGGACTGGAAGCCCACGGCATGGCCATCGCGGGTGAGACAACTTATACACGGGGCGACACTTACAATACGGACATGTCCAGTCAGGTCAGGTCGTTCATGGCCGGCGGCGCCGACGCGGTGATCTCTGTCGGGGCATACCAGGCTTGCGCCGCTTTCATCCGGGATGCCAGAAAAGCAGGGTTCGCAGGTCCCATCGCCAACATCTCCTTCGTTGGAAGCGAAGCACTCCTCAACCTGCTCCTCGATCAACAGAGAAGAGACGGCCAGGACTATTCCGGGGAACTGTTCAATTCCCAGGTTGTTCCGCCATTCGACGACAGCTCGATCCCGCTGGTGGTTCAGTACCGTGAGGATATGAAAAATTACGCTGCCAGCCTTCCCGCTGACCTCAGGGATCCAGATTACATCCCTTCCGAGTACTCCTTTGCCAGCCTGGAAGGTTACGTCAACGCCGTCGTTTTTGCCAAAGCTGTCGAAATGGCTGGTGAGGACCTGACACCCGTTTCATTGATGGGAAGTATCGAGTCCATGGACGGGGTGGACATCGGCATTGGAAGCGAAGTGGTTTTCGGGATCGGTGACCACCAGGGGCTGGACGAGGTTTACATCACACAGGCCCGGGGCGGGAGGTGGGTGCTCGTCGAGTAGAACGAATTCCGGATCTCAGGACCCAGATTTTCTGCGGAGGGCGCCCGATGGGCGCCCTCCTGCTTTCCAACTTGTTAGCCTCGTTCGGAAATATGATGAGCCTTTGGGGAACTCAAGCTCATATCTCAGATCTCAAAAGTGGTTTCAATCTCGATTGTCAAGAACGGTTTTTCAGCCCCGGGCCTGATGCCGAAAACAGATGTCGGGAATATCCATCGGTTGATGTTTTCTGAGATGTGAGATCTGAGATATGAGATTTGAGATTTGAGATCCAAAGAAACCAGTCCGACACGTTGCTAGAACCTTATCGGTCCCTCCATAACAGGCCTGTATTGCAGCGCTTCTCCCAGGTGCTCAGGTGTGACGTGTTCCACCCCCTCCATGTCCGCGATGGTGCGGGCCACCCGCATGATCCTGTGGTAGCCCCGGGCCGTCAGCCCCAGGTTGCGTACCGCACCGTCCATGATCTTCCTGTGGGCCGGCTCCAGGGGGCACACGTCTCGCAGCTGTTCGGGGGACAGGGCCGCGTTGGTGACCGGCATCCCTCCCGCCGCCCTCTCGGCCTGCACGGCGCGGGAGGCCAGGACCTTTTCCCTTACCGACTGAGACCGGGTCCCGTGTCCTCCCTCGGCGATGATCCCGGGTTCGAGGGCCCGAACCGGGACGACGAGGTCGATCCTGTCCATGAGGGGCCCGGAGATGCGGCGCCGGTAGCGGGCCACCGCCGAAGGGGGACAGGTGCAAGGTCTCGTGTCGTGGCCAAGGTAGCCGCAAGGGCAGGGGTTGGCGGTCCCGGCGAGGAGAAAGTCTGCCGGATAACTCACCGACCTGGCAGCCCTCGATACCACGATCCTTTTGTCCTCCAGCGGCTGCCTCAATGTTTCCAGCGCCGAGCGGGAGAACTCCGACATCTCGTCTAAAAACAACACTCCGCGGTGGGCGAGGGTGACCTCTCCCGGCCTCGGGTTGGAGCCGCCGCCTGCGAGGCCTGCGTGGGAGATAGTGTGGTGCGGAGCGCGAAAGGGGGGCGTTCTGATGATCCCGTCCCCGTAGGACAGGAGTCCCGCTACGCTGTGGATGGCGGTGACCTCCATGGCCTGGTCGTTGGATAACGATGGCAGGATGCCGGGAAGCCTTTTACACAACATGGTCTTGCCTGAGCCCGGTGGTCCGGAAAAAAGGATATTATGTCCTCCCGAAGCGGCGATCGTAAGGGCTCTCACCGCCATCTCCTGCCCTGCCACCTCTGAAAGGTCGGGGCTTTTGTCCGGTATCCGGACAGAGACAGGGGCTACGGCGTTCAGTTCCCTTTGTCCCCTGAGAAACTCGGTGACCTCCATCAGGCTGCGGACAGGCAGCGACATGCACCCGTCGGCGAGGGAGGCTTCCGCTGCCATCTCGTCCGGCAGGATCATCCCGGTCAACCCCGCCCTTCGTGCCAGGAGGGCCGCGGGAAAAGCCGCCTCCCGGCCCACGATCTCTCCGGTCAGGGAGAGCTCTCCCATGACCAGGTAGCCGTCCAGGGCGTCGGACGGAAACGCCCTCAAGGCGGAGAGTATCCCCAGGGCGATAGGAAGGTCGAAGCGGCTTCCCTCCTTCTTCAGGTCAGCGGGGGCCAGGTTCACCGTGACCCGTGAGGGGGGCAGCTCGTACCCGGAGTTTCTCAGGGCCGCGATAACCCGTTCCCTGCTCTCCCGGACCGCTGTGTCCCCCATCCCCACGATGGTCAGCCCCGGGAGACCGTTGGTGAGGTCCAGTTCCACGTGGACGGGAACCGCCTCGAGACCGCTGATGGTGCACGACAGGACTCTTGAGACCAATTTGTCTCCTCCTTTTTGGCTGAAGTTAGCTGATATTGGGATGATCCGTGCAAACCTGAAGCCAAAAAATGTGTCAAATTGGTCTCAAGAGTCCGGTGCATGAGTGCAAAAGCGCATTGCTGCACTAAACTGCACTTAATGCACTCACTGTACGGGCCCCTGTAGCCTGATCTCCAGGGGCGCGTGCCTGTATATCTCCACCATACACCCCTCAATATAAATAAAAGCTTACAATTACATATAGTTATGCGCTTACCACTATCCTGGCCCAGTGATTTGTCTTTGTATTCCCATATTTTTTATATACGTTTCCCTATTAAGCTGCTGCCGGACCGTTGGAATTGTTTTATAAAAGCCTTTTAAAAACAAGAACTTGAAAAAATATACGTGACTGATCCCTTTTGGCACGTTTGATGCCCTAAGCATAAGCGTAGAGGGACAGGCTCCAATGATGGAGCAGGGGGCCCCAAGAGAAGGAGGAGGTAAAGGTCATGAAAAGGAATGTGGAAAGGCTGATGGTCCTGAGGAGGCGGGTTTCGGCGATGATCTGCCCGGTTCTCCTTACCGCGACGCTGGCCAATGCCGATAGCGCCGGCGCGCCTGGTTCGGGCGGGATGAGCCCCATGCTCCTGCTTTTCCTGGCCTTCCTGGGGGTTGTCGTTCTGCTCCAGCTGGTACCAGCGCTGGTTCTGTTCAGCTCCCTTCTTGTTTCGGTATTCAAGCGGAGCAGCCATAAGGTCGATGCTGCCGGCAGTGAGCAGGTCTAATGGAGCGGCTGGCCTTCCGGTCCGAATGGGTGCCGGAAATAGACACAGGCTGCTTACAGGGAGAAGAGGCCATGAGACTGCTGATAATCGCTGACGAGGATCCCAGGACCAGGGATCATGTCATGAAGGTTTTCGGAGACAAGGATTACCAGATCGTTGCTCCCGATTCGGTGGACCTGGTCTTGAAGGATGTCCTCAGGAAGGAAGCCCCGGTCGTACTGCTGGGAAACGTGTTCGACAACATGCCGGCGGGCGACCTCATTCCGATCCTGAAAAAGTGCAACAAAAACCTCACTATAATCCTCGTGTCCAACGAGGAATCCCTGCCCCTCCTTCGAAAGCTCAGGCGCGAGGGGATCTTTTACCATGCCCTCAAGCCGGCACGGGAGGAGGACAGGGACGAACTGCTCCAGGCTGTCAGGTGTGCTTTCGCCAACATCACCGGGCTATCAGGGCCGGTTGGTGCCGCGGCCAAGGGACATTCCTGAAGCTTTGGCGCAGAGAAGGAGGATGTCATGAAAACGCTGAGAGCTTTGCTGAACATGACGGCGGTCGTTCTGTCCACAGCGGGGTACGCATGGGCCGTGGACACGACCCAGACCTACCAGAGCGGGATCATGGTCCTGCTGTTCCTGGGTGTCGTCGCCCTCATCATCGTGGCCCAAATGGTTCCGGCCCTGATCCTGATGATGGGCACGATCTCGGCTTTCGCGAAAAAGGTCACCGCCAGAAAAAAGGTCGCGGTTACCGATACGGGCCGGGAGATCATCGAGTAAACGGGACGAAGGTCTCTGGTATGAGCTGTGGGGCGAGCTGAGGGGCGCGCTGTGAGGCGGGCCCTCCTCGCCACCCCGCTTTAAAGCGGGCTATAACAGGCGCCTGGTGCGCCGGGAGGGAGTGAGATTCATGCTGGACCTGATACGACAGCTGTTCGGCTCCGTCGGCGATGTGGTCAAGGTCTACACTCTGGTGGACTTCTACAACTACATCAAGGCCGTGGAGTACCTGATCTGCGTCGCATTCTTCGCCATCTTTCCGCTCTTTTACAAGTACGTCATCAAGACGCCTTCAGAGCGGGAGGCCGATTCGTTCACGAGAGTAAGTGAGTGAGCATGGGCCGGGGATCGGCCAGAACCTTCCCGGCGCCGGACGCCGGGGCGGACCTGTGAACAGGAGGAAGATCATGAAACCGTTCAATTGGATTGCCGGCTCGGTGATGGTGCTGATGGTGATCTGTCTCCCCTTAAGCGGCCAGGGAGATACTCTCAAGCTGCCGGAGACAGTGACCCTTGATAACCTGGCTCACCTTTATGGGGGAGCCGAGTTCGACCACGATATGCACCTTGATATCGCGGCCGACTGTACCGAATGCCACCACCATGCCGCGGGTGTTCCCACAACCAACGAGAAGTGCGCGCGGTGTCACGGCCCCGAGGACACCCTGGAGGCCCAGACGTGCCAGACATGCCACGCTGTCGACCCCTTCTCCGCCGAGGCCGTTACTGCCAAGGAGACGGACCCCAGCGTCTACCACATCGACAAGCCGGGATTGAAAGCCGCTTACCACCTCAACTGTCTCAACTGTCACAACGAAATGGGCGGTCCTGTCGGATGTGAGGATTGCCACGAGAGGACCGAGGCCGGAGACGCTTTTTACCACTCGGGAAAATATGCGCCATCTGGTGAAGGTACCAGCTCCGCTCACTGAGTCCTTGAGGATGATTCAGGGGGAGCGGAACCTTGTCAGTGAAACGCCAGATATATGAGGGAGGAAGACATGAGTAAGATGACCCGAAGAAAGTTTCTTTCGGTGAGCCTGGCGGGAGCGGCAGCAGGGACGTTCACCTTGTCCGGGAAAGCTATCGGTGCTGCCGGCTTCACCGGCTACCCCGATGGAATGGGAGTCCTGGTGGACCTGACCCGCTGCATCGGCTGTCGGACCTGTGAGGCCGCGTGCAACGAAGAACAGAAACTGCCCGCTCCCGCGGTGCCCTTCGACGACCACTCGGTATTCGATGAGCTGCACCACGGGGGCACACAGAAGAGAAGGACCGACGAGAACGCTTTTACCGTGGTGAACCGGTACGAGGCCGGCAAGGAAGGGCAGCCGGCGTACCGGAAGATCCAGTGCAACCATTGTAACGAGCCGGCCTGCCTGACCAGCTGCTTCGTCAACGCCTACACGAAGACGAAGGAGGGGGCGGTGATCTACAACTCCAAGGTCTGCGTGGGGTGCCGGAACTGCATGGTCGCGTGCCCCTTCCGGATTCCGGCTTACTCCTATTCCAGCGCCTTCAACCCGGTGATCCGCAAGTGCATTTTCTGCTACGACACCCGGCTCAAGTTCGGAAGGCCGCCTGCCTGCGTGGAAGCGTGTCCCCAGGAGGTCCTGACCTTCGGGCACAGGAAGAACCTGATAAAGGTTGCCTATGAGCGTATCCGGGTCAACCCGGGCCGCTACGTGGGCCACCTTTACGGGGAAAATGAGGTAGGAGGGACGTCCTGGATGTACCTTTCCGGCGTTCCCTTCGAGGAGGTGGGGTTCGACACCACCCTCCAGAAAGAACCGATCCTGGCCAACGCACAGGCTTTTCTCTCCAATGTTCCCATGGTATTGTCCATCTGGCCCGCCCTGTTCCTCGGGTTCCACCGCCTGGCAACCCGGGGTGGTGAGGGGGCCGAAGAGAAACCCGCAACCGAGAAGAGGGAGGATATATAGCCATGAAATCCCTTGTGAAAACAGGTTATCGTCCCGTGGATTCCGTGGCCGACGAAGGTTCCGGACGCCGCTGGAGCTTCCTGGAAAAGCTGCTCCTCGGCCTGACTCTTCGCGAGTACCTGCGCCAGGCGGTCCGAAACCCGTTAAACTGGATCCTGGGGGCGCTCTTTGCCGTCGGGTTCCCCCTCATCATTTACAGGTTCATCTTCGGCCTGGGAGTCGTCACCCACTCCTCCAATGATTACCCCTGGGGGCTGTTCCTCGGTTTCGGGCTTTTCGTCATGGTGCCCCTCTCGGCATCCGGGTTCCTAATGGGGACCACGGTTGAGCTCTTCGGCCGCAAGGATTTCAAGCCCATCCTGCGCATCGCCCTTTTAAACGGGCTGCTGGGTTACTTTTTCGCGGTGGTTTACCTCCTCTGTGACCTGGGTCAGCCATGGCGCCTGCCATACCCGATGGTGGTGGCCTGGGGGACCGCGGCGGTCCTGTTCCTGGTGGGCTGGCATGTGGCCACCTACCTGACCGTCCAGATCCTGGAGGTGTCCGAGGCGTTCTTCGAGTGGGCTCAATGGCCAATGGCCAAGCAGTTCATCAAGAAGATGACCATCGGGCTCACCATCGCCGGTATCATCCTGTCTACTCTCCATCAGGGGGCCCTGGGAGCACTGTTCACCTATGCGCCCTCCAAGGTCCATCCCCTGTGGTACTCTCAGGAGTTCCTGTGGATCTTCTTCTTCGTGTCATCCATCTTCGGCGGGCTGTGCATGGTCATCGTGGTGAGCTCAATCGTGAAAAAGACCATGTTCTGGCGAGCCGACGAGGCGTTCAGGGAGAACCTTGACCGGCTCACCATCGGGTTGGCCAGGGGGTCGAGCATGGCCCTCATCACTTATCTGACCATCAAACTCCTCGGTATCGCCCACGACAACGAGTGGGCATACCTGGCCACAGGTTGGGGACAATGGTTTTCCTTCGAGCTTCTTTTTGGAGTGATCGCGCCCATGGTCCTCTTCGCCTACGGCATCCGCAACCAGCGGGTCGGGATCGTCCGGTTCGGGGCTCTTATCGCAGTGCTCGGAATCGCCCTGAACCGACTCAACACCGCCATCATCGCCTTTAACTGGAACCTCTACCAGGAGATCCCCCATATTTTTGAGTGGATCATCGCCTTCACCCTGTTCGGGCTTTACATCGCGACCTACCGGTTCATCCTTTACCGCCTCCCCATCGTGTATTCCTGGAAAAAGGTGCCGGTGGAGGCCTATGCGAAAGCGACCGAAAAGGTTCACAGCCATGGAGCCGTGGCCCAGCCCTCAACGGTTTCCAGGGAGATGAGATAGATAAGACGACCTTGCGTGAAAAGCCCGCGGCCCGCCCGGTGTCATCCGGGCAGGTCGCGGGCCTTGCAGAAGGGAGCAGGTGATGTTCAGGCAGTTTGCCACAAAAGAGATCATTAATGTGGCCATGGTGGTGACCGGGTTTACCATCGTCTGCTGCATCCTGCTGTACTCCTTCGTCAAGGCAGATATGATGAAAGATTCGGTGCGGTACGAAGCCGCCCTCTCGGACACGATCCTAAGGTCCATGAGGTACGCCATGCTCCAGTCGGACCACGACAGCATTGACCAGATGATGCTGAACATCGGGGCCCAGGAGCCGGTGAAGTATGCCCGGATCTTCAAGTGCACAGGTGTGATCCTCCATTCCAGCAACATCGAAGAGATCGGCACCGTGCCCGATCGCGGATCACCTCTTTGCGCCCGGTGCCACACAGGCTCGAAGCCGGTTACCAGGCTGGGCCTGATGGACCGGGCCATTGTCCATACCAATGAAAACAAGGAGAAGATCCTCTATCTGATGACGCCCATCTTCAACGATCCTGATTGTTCCTCGGCCGCGTGTCATTTTCATCCCGAAGAAAAGCAACTCCTCGGAACCCTGGATATGGGGTTGTCCCAGGAAAAGCTGATGAAATCCCTGGCAATGCTGAGGTTGCGTCTGGTCATTTTTTGCGTCATGATTCTATTCCTGACGGTGGGCGGCGTGACGGCTCTCCTGTGGCGCAATGTGATGCAGCCGTTAAGGGGACTGGTCGACTACGCCTCCGAGTGTTGTGAGGGTCGTATCGGTGTGGATATCCCCAGGGGATCCGCCGAGATCGAGCGTCTGGGTGAACTGGTACAGGTCATGGCCCTCGAGCGGCGGGGAGCTCAATTGCCCGGAGACGAGGACGGCACCACCGACAACGGGAATCCTGAGTCGGGCGGGACCCCTTCGTGATCCAACACCGGTTTCGCGGTATCCGGTTTCATGAAACACAGAGGGCCTCATGGACGAAAAACAAGGTAGCGCCTCCCCCCCGTCGGAGGAGGCGCCTTCCGGCCTGGATAAGCGGTTCGAGGCTGAGGGAAGGATTCGGAATCTCAGAGCCCAATCCCGGACCGGGTCGTACGGGCTTGCGGCCTTCATCCTCATCACTGTCCTCGCCATCCCCAACAGCCGGCTGCTTCCCCCTCTTTCGGCCAGGGTCCGGGAGGTTCTGGGCGCCTCTCCTCCCCTGGAACTCATCGGTGTAGCCCTCATCGTTTACGTTTTTTCAGCACTGACCCTCACCCTGGCGCGCCTGGCCAAGGGGCAGGGTGGCTACCACGGCTGGTCCCACCTTTTCTACATCGCCTCTTTTTACATCTTTTTCTCCTATGCCGCGGCAGGCAGCGAGACCTACTGGGCGGTTTTCGTTTCGGGTCTCGTCATCATGGGGCTGGAGAACTACCAGATGCGCATCTGGTGCGCAGACCAGATCAGGAAGGAAGAGAGGAAGGTGAAGAAGGCGAAACTCAGGGGAGTTTCGCCTTCCTGATTTCCTGTGTCCGGTTCTGGTTTCCCGATCTGGCCAGAAGCGTGTCAAGAGTTTTCGACACGCTTTGCAGACAGCTGCGCTTCAGGAGGGGATTCTTATGCGCTTTGGTCTGATGATCAAGTTCTCAATCATCAGCGCGATTGTTCTGATGTTCACCATGACCGTGTTCACCCTCTTTAACATTGCCGCCCTGAAAGGGGCGTTCATGGAGCTGTACACCCGGGATATAGATAACCTGTCCGAGACCATCCTTCAAACAACCCATAGCGCCATGCTGGGGGGCCATGTCGAAGAGGCATACCATCTCATGAATCGGGCGGGGAAACAGGAGAACATCAAGAACGTCCGGCTTATCGACAAAAACGGGGTCGTCCAGTTTTCCCTGGACAAAAAGGAAGTGAGCACCCGGATCGACAAGCAGGAGGATCCCAGTTGCCGGATGTGCCACATGGGAAACTCCACGAAGGTGGATGTCCCTGCCATGGATCGAAGCCGTTTGTTCGTCGACCGGGACAGGGAAGAGGTCCTGGCGGTTACGAGGGCCATCCGGAACGAACCGGGATGCTATGAGGCTCAATGCCACTACCATCCGTCTGACGTCAACCTCCTGGGTGTCCTGGATATCACGGTCTCCACCTCCGGCATCGTGACCCAGATGGCGGCCTACCGGAACAACATCCTCATAGAGATCGTGTTCCTGGTCGTGGCCCTGTCCCTGTGCCTGAACCTTCTGACCCGCAAACTCATCACGCAGCCGGTGAATACCCTCCTGGACCATACACGTGCCCTGTCCAGGGGGGACTGGCGCATCATTAAAGACGCTCCCAACGACGAACTTGGAGAGCTTGCGGAAGCGTTCAACGAGATGACCGGCAGCCTGAAAAAGGCCAGGGAGGACAGGGACCAGTGGGCGGCGACCCTGGAAAGCCGGGTAGAGGAGAGGACAAAACAGATCCAGGAGATGCAGTCGGTGCTCATCCGCTCAGAAAAGCTGGCCTCCCTGGGCGAACTCGCCGCGGGGATCGCCCACGAACTCAACAACCCTTTAACCGGGATCCTGATCCACGCTTCCATCATCGACAAGAACGTCAAGCTCGTACCGGAGTTCAAACAGGACCTGGACACAATCACCGAAGAAGCCGACCGCTGCGCCAGGATCGTCAAGAACCTTCTGGATTTTTCCCGAAAGACAGAGCCCAGGAAGAGCATGAACAGCATCAACGACACCCTGGACCGAGCCCTTGGCCTGGTGGAACACCTCTCCTCTTTCTACGATATCTCCATCGTTCGGGAGTACGCAAATAATCTGCCGGACCTTCTCATCGATTCGGGACAGATGGAACAGGTGTTCATCAACATGTTTTTAAACGCCAGCCAGGCCATGGAGGAGGGGGGAACGCTGACCCTCTGGACCGGGATGGATCTCACCGGAGACGCTGTCGTGGTCAGAATACAGGACACCGGATTCGGGATCCCGGAAGAAAATCTCGTAAAGGTTTTCGATCCGTTTTTCAGCACGAAGGGAGCCCGGGGGACAGGTCTCGGGCTATCGGTATCCTACGGAATCGTGGAAGGGCACGGCGGTACGGTGGAAGTGTACAGCAAGGTGGATGAGGGAACGACATTTTCGATCACACTGCCGGTGTGATTGTAAAGGTAAGTATGTGCGTGGAGCGTGCATGCGTAACTGCGATGCGATATCTGCTTTTTCGCTTTACGCACGCACGCGCTTACGCAGGCCACCAGGTTTCATCAGGAGCCGGCCTCACGGTCCTTCAACGAAATCCCCTGTTTTTTCAGCAGGGCCTGGAAATTAGGCCTCAGCATCCCAACGTCCTCGGCTGCGCGGGTGACGTTCCATCCGTTGCGTTCCAGGGCGTCCAGGAGAAAGGCGTGTTCCAGGGGCCGGACAGCGTCTTCACGGAGCTTTTTCTTCATGTACTTGAGCTCCTCGGTGCTTTTCGGAACGCGTTCGGTGTCGAGGATGCCGTTTTCACAAAGGGGAGCCTGGATCTCCAGGTCTCCGGCCTGGATGAGGTTGCCTTTCGCAAGCACGATCGCCCTCTCAATGACGTTTTCGAGCTCCCTGACGTTGCCCGGGAAGGGGTAGCGCTTGAGCACGTTCATGGCTCCCGGCGCCATACCCCGTATGTCCTTGCCGATCTCCTCGGAGTACTTTTTCATGAAATGACTTGCAAGGAGAGTAAGGTCGCCCTCACGTTCGCGTAATGGCGGGATCTGGATCGGCACGATGTTGAGCCTGTAGTAAAGGTCCTCACGGAAGGTGCCCTCGGCCACCATCTCCTTGAGATCCATGTTGGTGGCGGCGATAAGGCGGATATCGATGGGGATCGTTTTCGTCCCTCCGATGGGAGTGATCACCATCTCCTGGATGACGCGCAGGAGCTTGGCCTGGATGGCCGGACTGATATTGGAAACCTCGTCGAGGAACAAGGTCCCGCCGTCTGCTACCTGGAACAGGCCTTTCTTGGTCTGGACCGCCCCTGTGAAAGACCCCTTGATGTGACCGAACAGCTCGCTTTCCAGGAGGCTCTCAACGAGGGTCGTGCAGTCGATGGCCATGAACGGTTTTTGCCGGCGCGGGCTGACATGGTGGATGCCCCTTGCCGCCAGTTCCTTGCCGGTGCCGCTCTCGCCGGTGATAAGCACGGTGCTGTCAGTGGGGGCGACCTGGTTGATCCTCCAGAACACCTTCTCGAGGGCTGCGCTGTGGCCCACCATGGTGTCGAACCCGATCTGCTCCCTCAAGTGCCGGGCGGGGGAGTGCTCCTCTAACAGGAACGCCCGATGATCGAGGGCCTTGCGGACTTTATCAAGGAGTTGGTCGGGAGTGAACGGCTTGGCCAGGTAGTCAAAGGCGCCTTTTTTCATAACCTCAACGGCGTTTTCCACGGTGGAGTAGCCGGTGATGAGAATAACGGGGACATTGGGCTGGAGGATGGTGATTGCGTTTAAAACCTCCATGCCGCTCATTCCGGGCATCTTCAGATCAGTGATGACGAGTTGAAAATCGCTGGATTGAAGCTCTTCCAGCGCGGAGTAACCACTGTCGCTGAGTTCGGTGTTGAACCCCTCGCTCTCCAGTACCCGGGACAGGCCATCCCTGATGGCCTTTTCGTCGTCGACGATGAGAACGTTAACCCCTGTCATCTACCATCTCCATCCCGTGACAATCCTGCTCCCTGGAGGCAGTGCGGGTAGATACCGGAAGGGTTGGGAAGGTATTTACGTGCCGGTATTGACAAATTGCCCCCCCGGGCGGAATTTTCCAACTTCCGCGCGTAATCTACCATGTTTTTTGGGGAAGTAAAACCAGAAGAAACTCGAAATCCGCGAATGGTTTTGTCCGGCCCCCTGTCGGGGTACCGGAGAAACCGTGTTTTCGCCCCGGGCCCGGAGAAAGGATCCGGGCCCGGGGCGCGGGGACGCCCCTCGACCATTCGACAAGCTCATGGCCGGTAAGCTCGGGGCAGGCGGGGTCGCGGGGAAGAGCACGAAAAAGAAGAGTGCGGGGTGCCAGGGGGCAAGTGAAGGGAGCGAAAGCCCCTGTTTTGAGATCTGAGACGTGAGATTTGATATCTATCTCACGAAGAGCGATCATTTGCCGGTATTACGTTTCCTGCGGGGAGGAAACCGGCGGCGACTGCGTGCGGCGGAGATCCGCCTGCCGAGGACATACTCTCCCGTGGTCGTGTCGAAGGCGCCGGCGATGTGGTTTACCTGGTGACGAGGCCCCAGAGGTGTTACTGCGACCAGGTCGAACCGGCAGGGAGGAAGGGGGCGGGCCACCCCGGCCAGGTACCAGCGTGCGGTGTCGATGATCTTCGCCGCTTTTACGGGGGTTACCGAGTTTAAGGGGGCGACCAGCGACCCGTCTTTCCTTGTCCTCACTTCCACGAAGACAAGAGTTCCCTTTTTCCAGGCGACGATGTCGATCTCCCCGCAGCGGCATTCGAAGTTCCGTTCCAGGATGCGGTACCCCTTCAGCCGAAGGAACCAGGCAGCCAGCGATTCGCCGCGGTCTCCGGTACGTAGGTGTTCTGGTTCTTGTCTGGACATGAGGGATGAATTGCAAAGTGGGGGCCATGATGTTCGTATAGCGTAGTTGCGTGGAGCGTGTGTGGGTGGAGCGTGATCGCGATGGATCAGAAAAGCCTCAAACGCATACACGCACGTACTCATCCACGCACATACGCAGGTTATTTGCAGTGTTCTTTGACACCAGCAAATGATCTGCGATGTATGGGGCTCGGGCCGAGGAGGGCGATGGCCTCCATGTGTTCCTGTGTGCCGTATCCCTTGTGGCGGTCGAATCCGTAGAGGGGATACTCCTCGTGGTAGGCGGCCATGACCCGGTCGCGATGGACCTTGGCCAGGATGGAGGCGGCGCCGATGGATTGGGAGATCGAATCGCCCTTTCGAATGGCCTTCGAGTGGGAATTCACGAAGGGCGTCTGCGCGCCGTCCACCAGGATCATTTCGGGGGTACGGGAAAGGTTCTTCACCGCCTCGACCATGGCCTTCAAGGTCGCCCGGAGGATGTTGATCTCGTCGATGACGCTGTGCTCGATCCGGGCCACTTGCCACGCCAGGGCCTCCTCCTGGATCTGCCGGCACAGCTTCTCCCGCCGGGTGGGGGAGATCTTCTTGCTGTCAAGAGCCTGAGGGAGGCCGTTTCCCGGGGACAGGATGACAGCGGCAGCAAAAACCGGCCCCGCAAGGGGCCCGCGACCTGCCTCGTCCACACCGGCGATGAGGGTGTAGCCCGCTTCGCGGAGTTCGTTGTCCAAATGGAATTTGTCTCTGGAAAGATCCATAGCCGATCTCAGATCTCAGAAGGACCACTGCTTGGTTTTCTCGAAAGATGACCACGAAATGTTGATGACTTCGCGAAAAGTCCCGGATTGGACTTTTCGCGACCCTGTCAATGTCCATCCTTGAGATTTTAGATATGAGATTTGAGATTGAGATTCCGACAAGCTGTCGGAATCTCAGTACTGTCCCTTCTCCCTGATCCTGGCCTTCTTGCCCCGCAGCGCCCTCAGGTAGTACAGCTTGCTGCGGCGCACGCGGCCGAGGCGGGTGACCTCGATCTTGTCCATCTTGGGGGAGTGGATGGGGAACACCCTCTCCACGCCGATGCCGGCGGTGACCTTCCGGACCGTGATGGTGGACCTCAGGCCCGAGCGTTTACGTGCGATGACCACGCCCTCGAAGATCTGGATCCTCTCCTTCTCGCCCTCGATGATCTTGTAGTGGACCTTGACGTTGGATCCGATGGGGGTGTCGGGAACGTCCCGCTTCATGTGTTCCTTTTCGTACATTTCGATTGTGTTCATGGGGGGCTCCTTCGAGCAGTAGTCAGTAGTCAGTAATCAGTATTCAGTAAACAGTATTTGATCCTTGTTTCTTCGTGCGGCGTCCTTCGTTCTCCGTTCCGAAATCCCATGGAAAAATGAATTGTAGGGCAAATTTCGAATAAGGCAAGCTGGAAATATGCTATTTTTCGCTTTCATTGTCCGAAAATTGACAGATTTTGGCTTTTTCAAGGAATTTCCGGTCCTCCTCGGTGAGCTCGGCAGTCTCCAGGAGGTCTGGGCGCCTCTCGAGGGTGCGCAGAAGGGACTGTTCCCGGCGCCACCGGTCAACCTTGCCGTGGTCCCCGGACAGGAGGATCTCCGGCACTTTGCTCCCCATGAACTCGGCGGGGCGGGTGTACTGGGGGTACTCCAGGAGGCTGGCGGCGAAGCTCTCCTCGGTGGGCGAATCCTCGTCGCCGAGGACTCCCGGGATGAAACGGGATACAGCGTCGATGATGGCCAGGGCCGCGAATTCGCCACCGGTAAGAACGAAATCGCCCAGGCTGACTTCCTTTACCGGAAAAAGCTCGCGCACTCTTTCGTCGAACCCCTCGTAACGACCGCAAAGAAGGGCGATCTCCCCGAAGGAGGCGAACTCCTTCGCCATGGCGTGGGTGAACCGTTCCCCCTGGGGAGTCAGGAGGATAAGAGGCGCGCCGGCGGGCATGGACAAGGACTGGACCGCCCCGTAGATCGGCTCCGGCTTCATGACCATGCCTGGTCCCCCGCCGTAAGGGTAGTCGTCCACCATGCTGTGCTTGTCGGTGGCGTGATCGCGGATGTCCGTGGTGCTGATGGCGATATGGCCCCTCTCCAGCGCCTTGCCCAGGATGCTGGCGGAGACGGCCGAGGTGATGATCTCGGGGAAGATGGTGAGTACGTTGAATTTCATGTGAAATTCCGTGAATCGTGAACGATGAAAGGTGATGGACTCGCAAAAAGTCCATCAACGCGCCCCGCGTGGGGCGACAAAATCAATGACTCACAAATGACTAGCCGCGCCTGGGAAGGGCGCCCGGATCGATGACCGGTAAATATGTCAGCGATCCGTGAGGGAAGGGAAAACCACGCTTTTCCCTTTCCGTGGAGCGAAAAGTCCCGGATTGGACTTTTTGCGACTCTATCAAAAGGTGAATGGTGATTGGCCAAATATATCCAGGACGCGGTGACGCGGAGACGCGGAGACGCGGGGACGCGGGGAGAAAAGACCTTTCTCCGTGTCTCCGTGTCTCCGTGTCGAGCGGTTTTCGACATCGACCTCTCAATACTATTCATCGATCAGCCCAGATAAATCCGCCAGGCGGATCGTTCCTGCCTCCAGGTCCACGTCGTCGATGGTACCGGGAGCGAAGGGGATGAGGAACTGT
This sequence comes from bacterium, assembly GCA_029210545.1. Lineage (NCBI taxonomy): Bacteria > bacterium. The sequence goes on along the minus strand of JARGFV010000007.1, from coordinate 6,859 downwards.
TTGCCCGATCCCCTTTTTCCTCCGAGGAGGGGCGGACCACCCGTCTCCACGAACCCGTCAACCGGACCAACCTCGGCCCCGCTGCTGTCGAGCACTGTAAAGCCCACAAGGTCGTGGAGGAAATACTCTCCTTCCTCGAGGGGGGCGAGTTCCTCCCTGGGGAGACAGATATCGACCCCCTTAAGTTCGAGGGCGCCGTTGATATCTTCGATGCCTTCCAGTTTAAGGAGGGGGCTGCCCTTGTGCAAGCGGATCTTCTGGACGGTGACCGGCGTGTCCGAATCCAGGCCCAGGTAAACGCTGGCAGCGCCCATGAGGGTCTCGATGTGATCGGTGAGGGAACGGACCACGACATCGCCGCGCCGACCGTGGGGATGGAGGATCCGGGCTATAATGTAGAGATCGGGCATGGGAAAAAAGGCCGCCCGGTCGGGCGGCCCCTTGGATCAGTTGTCCGAGGGCGCCTCTGCAGCCGCCTCGGGCGAAACCGCGTCTGATACAGCTGCCAGGGCTTCCGGGGTCGGTCCGGCTTGTGCCGCCGTTCCCGCAGTGGCGGCATCGAACCTCTTCATGACGCCGATCTTCGAGAGCAGGCTGCGTACCGTGTCGGTGGGAGTGGCTCCCTGGCTCAGCCAGTACAGGGCCTTCTCCTCCTCGATGAGGATCCGGGCGGGTTTCTCCCTGGGATCGTAGGTCCCGAGGTTCTCGATGAACCGGCCGTCACGGGGCGACCTGTTCTCGGCAACAACCACCCTGTAAAAGGGGCTCTTTTTCTTTCCCATTCTCTTGAGTCTGATACGAACTGCCAATTTTCTTCCTCCTGAATAAGTACAGTGCACAGGTGCACCAGTGCACAATTAGCTCATTGAAAGCCTTACCTTTTAACCTTATTTAGAGGGTTCGTCAAACGTTTTTGAATCCAAGGTCCAAAATCCAAAATCCAAGGTTAGGATCTTCTCCACGTTCCTTCCACCGTCGCTTAAGCTTCCACCGTCGCTTTTTCCAAGCTATGGCGGATAAAATGGTGGACAAGCCGGGCTTGTCAGCCATAGCCTTGGTGAAGGCTGCTCCTTAGTGTTTGAAGCCTTTTGCCTTTAATCTGATTACCGATTACTGATTACTGATTTCTAGAAGGGCAACCCCATCCCTTTTCCACCCTTTCCGATCTTTTTCATCATCTTCTTCGCCTGGTCGAACTGCTTCAATAGCCGGTTCACGTCGGTCACTGTGGTTCCGGAGCCGGCTGAGATGCGCTTTCTGCGGCTGCCGTTAAGGATCTTCGGGTTGCGGCGCTCCCTGGCGGTCATGGAGTCGATGATGGCGGTGATCCTTACGATTTCACGGTCGTCCATCCCGGAGGGCAGGGCTTTTTTCATCTTCCCGGGCAGGGGCAGCATGGAAAGGATCTCCTGCATAGAGCCCATCTCCCCCATCTTCCTGAGCTGGTCCCGGAAATCGGTCAGGTCGAACTCCCCCTTGCGGGTCTTCTTGACGAGTTTGGCCGCTTCCTTCTCGTTAAACGCCTTCTCGGCCTTGTCGATGAGGGTGAGCATGTCCCCCATGCCGAGGATCCGGCTGGCAACGCGGTCGGGGTGGAACGGTTCGAGCCCGTCCATACCCTCGCCCACGCCTGCGAACTTCACCGGTACCCCGGTGACTCTGCGCATGGAAAGGGCCGCGCCTCCCCGGGCGTCGCCGTCGAGCTTGCTGAGGATGATACCGGTGAGGGTCAGCTTCCCGTGGAACGATTCGGCTATCCGCACCGCGTCCTGGCCGGTCATGGCGTCGGCGACCAGGAGTGTTTCGTGGGGTCCCACGGTCCCGGCGAGGGCCGTTACCTCCTCCATGAGCTTCTCGTCCACGTGGAGGCGCCCCGCCGTGTCAACGATGACGGTGTCGCATCCGGCCCTGCCGGCCTCCACCGCGGCCGCTTTGAACACCTGTACAGGGGTCATGGAGGTATCCGAACGATACACCGGGACTCCCACCTTGCCGGCCACGCTGATGAGCTGGTCAACGGCGGCCGGGCGGCTGAGGTCCGCGGGCACGAGGTAGGGCCTGTAGCCCTGTTCCTTGAGGTGAAGCGCCAGCTTGGCGCAGGTGGTGGTCTTGCCCGAACCCTGGAGGCCCACCATGAGGATGCGCGTGGGGGGTATGGAGGCCCTGTTCAGGGTGGCCCTGGAACCCCCCAGGATGGCGGCCAGCTCACCATGGACGATCTTGATCACCTGTTGGGCCGGTGTAAGGCTCTCAAGGACTTCCTTGCCCATGGTTTTTTCGCGGATATGGGCCGTGAAATCCCTGACGACCTTGAAGTTGACATCGGCTTCCAGAAGGGCTAGCTTGACCTCTCGCAGGGTCGCGTCGATGTCCGCTTCGGACAGCTTCCCACGGCCCTTCAGCTTCCTGAATACTGCGTCGAACTTGTCAGCAAGGTTCTGAAACATATCTGTCGTCTCCGTGCTTCATCAGATTCTTGCATCCAAACCGTTCGCCTGTGACGTTTCAGGGGCTATCCGTCTCTTGAGAAAAAATAAAAACTATGGAATGCTGACGCGTTTGTCAAGGACGATAACCTCCTTCGGAGTTCACCGATAAGTTCCCCGTAAGGGGAACCAATAAAAGGAAACGGGTGCGGGAGAGAGAACCGATTTCTCTTGAATTTTTTGAGGGGATGAACCGATGAAGGCGCTTATCCTCATAATCATCAGTACGGTATTCGTCAACAATTTCGTGCTGGCGCGGTTCCTCGGCCTGTGCCCCTTCATGGGGGTGTCCAGGAAGATCGAGACCGCCACCGGCATGGGGATGGCTGTGATATTCGTCATGACGGTGGCCTCCGCGGTGACCTGGAACATCCAGTCTTTCCTCCTTGTCCCGTTCAGGCTGGAGTACCTCCAGACGATCATGTTCATCCTGGTCATCGCCTCCCTTGTCCAGTTCGTGGAGATGTTCGTGCGAAAGGCGAGCCCCGCGCTGTACCAGTCCCTGGGTATTTTCCTGCCTCTCATCACGACCAACTGCGCCGTCCTCGGGGTGGCCATCCTGACGGTCCAGACCGGCTTGAGCTTCATCGCCACCATAACCTTTGCCTTCGGGTCCTCCATCGGTTTCACACTGGCCCTTGTCCTCATGGCCGGTATCCGGGAGCGCCTGGAGATGTCCGACATCCCCAAGCCGTTCAGGGGAACCGCCGTTGCGTTCATCACGGCAGGCATCATGTCCCTGGCCTTCATGGGCTTTTCAGGAATGGTGAAATAAAAGCATGGTTGCAGCTGTCATCAGCCTTACAGGGCTTGGTTTTATCGCAGCTCTCGGTCTGGGTGTCGCCTCCAGAAAGTTCCACGTGGAGGTGGACCCCCGCCAGGAGGTGGTGGAGGGAATCCTCCCCAGCCTCAACTGCGGGGCGTGCGGATACGCCGGGTGCACCGGTTTTGCCGAAGGACTCCTCGCGGGGGAGGCCGAAGTCACAGGCTGCGCCCCGGGTGGTGAGACCGTCGCCAAAGGCCTCGCCCAGTTCCTTGGCCTGGAGGTGGGCGACATGGTCCGCCAGGTTGCCGTGTTGCGCTGCGGTGGCGGACACGGCAAGGCGGTCATGGAGGCCGAGTACCTGGGTGTCCGGGACTGCCGCGCGGCTATCCTCGTGGGAGGCGGCGGCAAGGCGTGCCGTTACTCGTGCGTGGGGTACGGGACATGCGAGGTGGTGTGCCCCTTTGACGCCATCGTCATGGCCCCGCCAGGGTCCCCCCAGGAAGGGCTTCCAATAGTTGACAACGACAAATGCACAGCGTGCAACAAGTGCGTGGTGGCCTGCCCCAGGGATGTCCTGGCGCTCGAGCCGGTGGACCACCAGGTCCGGGTCTGGTGCAGTTCGAAAGACAAGGGCGGCCGGGTCAGGAAGGTGTGCTCGGTGGGGTGTAACGGCTGCGGCATCTGCGGCAAGGTGTGCCCCGTGGACGCCATCACCGTGGATAACTTCCTCGCGTCCATCGATCCGGTCAAGTGTATCGAGTGCGGGCTTTGCGCCGCCAATTGTCCCACCGACTCCATCGGCGACCGGATGGCCCCCCGGCGGCCCGTGATGATCTCCGACGCCTGCAACGGCTGCACCATCTGCGCGAAGGTGTGCCCGGTGGACGCCATCGTGGGCGAGGCCAGGCTGCTGCACGTGGTGGACCCGGATACGTGCGTCGGGTGCCTGCTGTGTGTGGAAAGGTGCAAACCGGAGGCCATCAGTGTCGCGGGTACCAGGTTCCCGGCCGCTGTGGCCAGGTAGAAAGTAACAAGTGGAAATTTCAGAGATAAGGGATAAGTAATGAGGAAGGGGAACTCAAGCTTGAGCGGTAATGATCACCGGAAGGGTTTTTCCTCCGTCCTCCTCCCCCTGTCCGCCATAGCCTTGGCGACGGCGGATCCTCCCTCCTCCCTTCCTTCACTTTCCACCTTTCAGGACTAACACCTATGGATATCGTCTTTTTCTCAGCCGCGCTTTTCTTCCTGTTTATCGGGACCCTGCACTACCTCCTGTTCCTCGTGTTCAGGAACCCCGTGGTGCCAAGGGTGGCCCGGTACAGCCTCTATCTGACCTTCGCGGCGCAGCTGGGCTTTTTCATCAGCAGGTTCATGATGGGCGGGGTGCCTTTCGGGACCAACATGTACGAGTCGCTGGTGTTCTTCTCGGCCTGCCTCGTGGGGGCCTATCTTTTGGTCACCATCAGGTTCAAGGTGCCGGTGGTGGGGGCTTTCGTCATGCCCGTCACCTTCATCCTCATGGCCGCGGCGGCTCTGATGCCCGACAAGGGCGTCACTTCCATCCCGCCGGCCTTGAGCAGCATCTGGCTTTTCATCCACGTGCCCCTGAGCTTCATGGGTGACGCCCTGTTCGGTCTGGCCTTCGGTTCGGGGATCATGTACCTCATCCAGGAAAAGCAGCTCAAGCGCAAGCGGCCGGGATCGTTCTACTACAGCCTGCCCAGCCTGGAGGTCCTCGACTCCATCAACTACAGGGCGCTGACCATCGGTTTTCCCCTGCTGACCCTGGGGATCATCACCGGGTCGATCTGGGCGCAGTACGCCTGGGGTTCCTACTGGCAGTGGGACCCCAAGGAGACCTGGTCCCTCATCACGTGGCTCATCTACGCGGCCGTCCTCCACGCCAGGTTCACGGTTGGCTGGCGGGGCCGGAAGGCGGCCTGGTTTTCCATCGTGGGTTTTGTGGCCGTTCTTTTCACTTTTCTGGGCGTCAATCTCTTTTTGAGCGGCCTGCACTCATACAACTGACACAGGTACCATGGAAATCCTCATTGTCGGACTGAGTCATAAAACAGCGCCTCTGGAGATCCGGGAAAAGGTCTCCTTCGCCGAGGCTGACCTGTCCGTAGGGATCAAGGCGCTGATCGCCTGCCCCAACGTTTCCGAAGGGCTCATCGTCTCCACCTGCAACAGGGTGGAACTTTACACGGCCGTCCCGAAGCGCAGCCTGGACAAGGCGCGGGAAGAGATCGCCCAGTTCCTGTCCGAACACCACCAGGTGCCCAGGGAAAAGCTGGACCCCCACCTTTACGTCCTCTCGGGGGAAGAGTGCGTCCAGCACATCTTCCGGGTGGCGTCCAGCCTGGACTCCATGGTGGTGGGCGAGCCCCAGATCCTTGGGCAGGTGAAAGAGGCGTTCGGGTGCGCCGCCAACGTCCAGGCCACGGGGAACATCCTCAACCGCCTGCTCCACAAGGCGTTCTCGGTAGCCAAGCGGGTTCGGTCCGAGACCAGGATCGCCACCTCCGCCGTTTCCATCTCCTTTGCCGCCGTTGAGCTGGCGAAGAAGATCTTCGGCGAGCTGGACGGCAAGACGGTCATGCTCGTCGGCGCCGGGGAGATGGCCGAACTGGCTGCCCGGCACCTCCTGGGTAACGGCCTCGAGCACATTATCGTGGCCAACCGGACCTACGAGAGAGCCGTGACCCTGGCCGAGGAGTTCGGCGGCTCGGCAGTGCCCTTCGACGAACTGGCACAGCAGATGGAACTGGCCGACATCGTCATCAGCTCCACCGGGGCGCCCAACATCATCATCGACAAAAAGATGGTCCAGCGCCTCATCAAGCGGCGCCGCAACCGGCCCATGTTCTTTATCGACATCGCTGTCCCCAGGGACATCGACCCCGCCGTCAACCAGGTGGAGAACGTCTACGCCTACGACATCGACGACCTCCAGGGCGTGGTGGAAACCAACATCAAGACCCGTTCCAAGGAAGCGGCCAAGGCTGAAGAAATTGTTAATGGGGAAGTCCGGCAGTTCAACGATTGGATGAGGTCGAGGGAGTCGTTTCCCACCATCGTGGCCTTGAGGGAGTGGGCCGAGGAGGTGCGCAGGGGAGAGCTTGAAAAGACCCTGAAAAGGATCGAGGGCTTAAGCGAGGCCGACACCAAGAAGATCGAGGCCATGACCGAGGCCATCTTAAACAAAATCCTGCACAAGCCCGTCAGCAGTATGAAGCGGGCCGCCCACGACGGGGACGAAGGGGAGATCGTGAGTATCGTAAGAAAAATTTTTGATTTAGAGGAATAAGGAATGTGGAATAGGGAATAATGAAGAAGATCAAGAGCCAATTAACCGCAAAGGACGCAAAGTTTCGCGAAGTTGGAGTCGTAATTAGAACTTTGGTAAACACCCCGGCGTTGCCGGGGGTACGTGACATGTTTTCAAAGGTATTTAAGATTTATTTTGCATGACTGGCGGTACGTGTGGCCTACTAGGAGCCTGTCGGAGAACCCCATGCAGGCTCCTGGATATAGTTTTTCGGAAGTAGCATTTAGACCGAAAAAAACAAATATATGGCACATTTGGTAATTCACCGGAGTTATT
>JARGFV010000006.1:39578-47260 GCA_029210545.1 bacterium | reverse complement strand
TGGTCCCGTACCCCTCTATAGGCGGCTTAATGGAGGAGTGCACATGATCCGGTGCAGAAATCGGTCGGTTGCCCATGATGGTATGCAGGGTAGAACGCCGCAATATCTCATTCACCCAAAGACTTTCCTTTTCTTGTGCTCCCCATCGCACTGTGCCAAGATGCCTGGAAGGTTTTTCTTCGCTTATCGCCCTTCGTACTTTTTCAGGAGACCTCCATGGACGGCATCACAGGTATCTACTGCCCCGGTGACGGGGAACTTGTTCAGAAGACTTTCCTCGCCACGGGAGCCCTCCAGCACCGGGGCAAGACCGGTTCGGGGATCGCTGTCGGCACCTCACGGGGGATCAACATCCTCAAGGGCGTGGGGGGCATCGCCGACGTCCTGGACATGGACATGATCAGGATGTTCCAGGAGCTGGGACCCGCGGCGGCCATCGGCAACGTGGGCTACACCAAGAACAAGATCGCCGAAAAAAGGAACGCCGAACCTATCCTCGTCAAGCCGAAGTTCGATTCTCCCTGCGAAATTGCCATCACCATGAGCGGACGGATCGTGGGGGACGACGAACTGGCAGCGGAACTGGGTGACCGGTATTCCTTCGAGACCGCCAACAGGACGGAACTCATGGGCGCCCTCCTTCACGGGTGCGTCACCAGGGCGGGGATCTCTTTCGAGGCCGGGCGGCTCCTGGTCGACGCCCTCCACGGAAGGGCGACCTTCGCGCTTACGGCCCTGGTATACGACGGCCGGCACACCTCTCTGATCGTTCTCAACGACACGAGGGGGTTCGAGCCGATGTGTTTCGGCACGGTGGATGGGGCATTCGTCGCCAGTTCCGAGAGCATTTCCCACAGGAGGCTGGGGGGAACCATGGAGCGGGAGTACGTCGGCGCCGAGATGACCATCTGCTCACCCAGCGGGATCGAGACCCGCAGGCTGCGCGAGGAGACACCCCTGCCCGACGTGTTCCAGGGGGTCTATTTCGGCAACGTGGCGTCCCTGTACCAGGGCAAGGAGATCTTCGTCCTGCGAAAGGAGCTGGGTCACCAACTGGCCGAATACTACGGCAGACCGGAGGTTGACGTGGTGATCCCCAACCCGGATTCCGGCCGGGGCGTCTCCTACGGGATCGCCGAGGGGCTGGGAATGCCCCTCTCCCACGGGCTGGTCAAACAGGCCCAGGCCATCCGGACTTTCCAGGAGTCCCAGATACGCCGGCGCAAGGTGGAAGTGGGGCTCAAGTTCGCCGGGGTGGATTCTGTACTGAAGGGAAAAAAGGTCATCATGGGGGACGACAGCATCGTCAAGGGCAGTGTCAGCGAGGGCGGTTCCGTGTGGACCGTTTACAACTCGGGAGCGATCAGGGTGGAGTTCTGGATATCCTACGGCCCCATGTTCTTCCCGTCGTTCAAGGAGTGGCGCAGGGGCAGGGAATGTATGGACGAACTGGCGGTGCAGAGGGCTTTCAAGGGGGAGAACCCCTACGACAGGTCCCTCGACGAGATCAATCTCCGTGTCGCTAAACTGACGGGCCTCGATCGTGTCTGTTACAACACCAGGGAGAATGTGGAGGCGGTCACCGGTCCCGGCTCCTTCCAGGCCATGGACGCCACCTACCCCATTTCGGAGGAGTTCTGGCCGGACTGGATCAAGGCAGAGGTGGAGACGTATCACAAGCTGAGCTTAGATTTCTAAGCTCAGCTTAGAGCAAAGAGCCAGGTGCTATGAGCTAAGTAGAGTCAGGCCTGGTTCATAGTTCATAGTTCTTAGTTCTTAGTTCATAGTTCATAGTTCATAGTTCATAGTTCTTAGTTCATTAGTCCTTTGCTCCTGGTTCCTTGTCCTTAGCTCCCCGCTCCCAACTCCTAGCTCTCAGCTCCTAGTTCCTCTCCCTTTGCACAACACATATCTTTACATTTTACTCCCTTCCCTGCTATGTTAGTGGGCACTTACATACACACAAAGGAAGCCAATTGTGCATCAAAAGAGGGACGAAACACGGGCAAAGCTGCTGGAAGCAACCTACCGGCTCATCTCCGAGAAGGGGTACATGGGGGCGACCACCAGGGAGATCGCTGCCATGGCAGGGGTGTCGGAACTCACCTTGTTCAGGAAGTTCGGCAGGAAGGAACTGCTCTTCGAGGAGATGCTCAAGACCTACACCTTCCTTCCCAGGATTCGGCACCTCATCGGGGACGTGATCGAGATGCCCCTGGCCGAGGGGCTCAAAACGATCGGGGTAAAACTCCTCGAAACACTCCGGGAAAGGCGTCCCCTTCTCCAGATCCTTTTTTCCGAGATGACCCATTATCCCGAGAAGGTCCGCTCCATCTACCAGCAGATGATCGTCGATATCGGGGAGGTCCTCAAAAGCTATCTCGATGAAAGGAAGGACCGGGGCGAGGTTCTCCCCATCGATATGGATTTCGCGGCCAGATGCTTTCTGAGGGCCCTGGTCATGACCTTCATGTACGAATCGATCATCATGAAAAGGGAGATAAGCGACGAGAAGATCGGGCACACCGTAACTTCCCTTGTAGAGATCTTTCTGCACGGGATCGCGAGGAAGGGCAAATGATGACAAAAAGAAACCAGGGCCACTTCACTGGGAGGGAGAAGGAAGAAGGATGAAAAGTATCTTCCATTACCTGACTCCTGCATCCAGGGCAATTTCCTGTCTTCTGATGATGGCCGTTATTTGTGTTCCACAGCTTTTACAAGCCCAGACCCTGACTATTGCGGACGGGCTGGGGGTGATCGCCTCCCGGGGTTATGACATGCGCATCGCCAGGGCGAGACAATCCTCGGCCGAATGGGCGGGGACGGGGGCAGCAGCACGCCTGAAGCCTCAAGTCAGCGCCTATGCCGACCAGACCTGGCTCGAAAACAGGCCGGAGGCCGTATTCGGTGGCGGCACCTCCCCCCTCAGTGAAGACCAGACATTGCGTTACGGGGTGACCGTCCGTCAGCTGATCACCGATTTCGGTAAAACCCGCGCCGGCGTTGAGGCCGCGCGGGCCGGTTCCCGCGTGCAGGCCATACAGACGGTGATGACGAGGAACGAGGGGGCTCTCGATTTCATCCTCTCCTACGTTTCGCTCCTCCAGGCACAGCGCAACCTGTCACTGGCCGACCAGGTCGTCCAGAGGTATGAATTTCACCTGGTCGACGCCCGGGCGCTGCATCAGGCCGGAGAGGTAACGCTCAACGACGTTCTGACGACCCAGGTCGCCCTGGCCGACGCGCAGCTGGGCCTGATCGACGCCCAGGACGCCCTCGTCCTTTCCGCCTCCAGGGTCAATTTCCTCGTCCTGAGGCCCTTCGACGAACCGGTGGCAGGCATTGAGTTCCCTTCCCCTTTGGCCGGTCTCCCCGAAAGGGAGGAGATTATCGCTTCCGCCGAGGCGAACCGGGTGGAGCTGAAGATCCTGGGCGAGGAGATCGCCGCTGCCGAAGCCAGGTTGAGACACAGCGAAGCAGAGGGGTACCCGAGCCTTTTCGCGGGGGGTGGATATTCCTACGAGGAGAACCCATACAGGGTGCACGAGGACAACTGGTCCGCCACCATCGGCCTGACCTGGGACCTTTACACGGGTGGAGCCCGCAAGGCCTCCGAGGGCCAGGCTTCCGGAGAGCTGTCCGCCCTCATCGCCAGGCGTGAAAAGGTAAGCCGGATCGTGGGTCTCGAAGCTCTCGACTCACACCGCCTTCTCACCGGCGCGACCCAGCGCAAGGAGGTCGCCGGGAAGGCGGTCGAACAGGCACAGGAAAATCTGCGGCTTCAGCACGCCCGCTATACGGAGGGGGAGGTGTCTGCCACGGAGGTCACCGATGCCATCACCGCCCTGGCCCAGGCGGAACTGAACCAATGGTCGGCGCTTTACGGGATGCGAAGGGCGGAGGCGCGGCTGCTTTACGCCATGGGTACCGATCTCGTCGAACGTTACAGCGGATCCGGAGGCCTGTCAGAGAATCCCTGACAGTGTTCCGGATACCGGGAGACAGACCATGACAGAAGAAAACAGACCAGACGCCGGCCGGAACGGGAAAAAACGCAAGGCGTTTTTCATCGCCGGCACGATCATCCTCATCGCCCTGGCCGGGGTCCTTTCTTACAGGAGTTATACGAGGGCGTACCTGACCACCGACGACGCCTTCGTCGAGGGCGCCGTCCACATGGTCTCCGCCAGGGTCGCCGGTCACATCGCCGAGATCCTGGTAACCGACAACCAGAGCGTCCAATCCGGCCAGACACTGGCGAGGCTCGATCCTGAAACGCTCCAGAAAGACCTCGCCGAGGCTCAGGCCTCTCACCAGGCCGAACTGGGCCGGCTGGCAGAGCTTAAAGCCCAGGTGACAGCCCAGGAAAGGCGCGTAGCCGCCGCGAGGGCATCCCTCGCCGGAACGAAGAGCGCCGGTGAAGAACTCAAGGCCGCGGTCCTGGCCCGGGCGGCGGAAGCCAGGGCAAAGCAGGCGGCCCTGGACCAGGCGCGGCTGGACCTTGCGAGAGCTGAAAAGCTCAGCGGGCAGGAGGTGATCCCGGTCAGCCGCTACGAAAGGGCAAAGACCTCTTTTGATATGGCCGCGTCCGCCCTCACGGCGGCCCGTGAACAGAAGAACCAGGCACAGGTGGCCCTGGATTCCCACGACAGTACCGTCGCCCAGGCGCGTGCCCGGATGAGAGCGGAGGAGGCGGGCCTCGAAATGGTCCGCGCGTCCCTGAAAACACAGGCCAGCCAGATCGAAAGGCGCCAGGCCCAGGTGGAACTGGCCCGCCTCAGGCTGGCCTACACGACCGTGACCGCGCCGTCGGGCGGTTCCATCGCCCGCATGTCCGTGGAGGTGGGCAACGCCGTGCAGGTTGGCCAGCCGATCTTCAGCCTGATCAACCTCGAAGACGCCTACGTGGTCGCCAACTACAAGGAGAATCGCATCGAACTCATCAGGCCGGGGCAGAAAGCCAGCCTGAAGATCGACGCCTACTCCGGACGGAAGTTCAAGGGGACCGTCGACAGCATCATGTCAGGCACGGGGAGCGCCTTTACGCTCTTCCCGCCCGAAAACGCCAGCGGCAACTACGTCAAGGTCGTTCAACGGGTGCCGGTGAAGATCACCTTCGACGATCCCGGTGAGGTGCGTGACCTGCTGCGGGTCGGGATGAGTGTGGTGCCGACGATTCATACGAAGTGAACTGGGGCTATGGGGCTAGGGGCTAGGGGCTATGGCCTATGGAGAGCATGCGGTTTAAACATCATAGCTACAAGGAATTTTTTACGGAACGACGCAGGCCTCCGATCAGGCCACTAACCTCAAGACACATATTACTCAGTTTTTGAGCCTGGTCCTTTGTAATTAATCCAGCATCTTTTGCCAGAAGTACTTGGGACCTCACCTCAAAAACAGAACCGTTAGCTATTGAAAGATGCTTCAAAAACTCTTTCTTACTATGACGGCCATAACCTTCGGCGATATTGGAGGGCACAGATATGGATGCTCTTCTGAGCTGGTTTTTAAGTGGAAAGTCTCTTGATAACGGACCACTACCAGTAATTTTATAGACGAGGACCGAAATTTCATGGGCCACCTTCCATACCTTCAATTTTTCAAAATGCTTGGGCTCCATAACTGGGAAAACTTAAAGCAATTTATGCGCCAAGCAGCGCCTGACCTGGCACATAGCTCGTAGTGCATAGCTGACAGTGCGACTGTCATAGCACATAGTACATAGCCCATAGCACCGGGGAAATATGCCTGAAAATCCTGAGCGACAAGTTAATAAGTGGATCGTGGCCCTGGTGGTCATGCTTCCGACCCTCATCGAGATCATCGACACGTCCATCGTCAACGTCTCCCTGGACCACATCAGGGGTTCCCTCTCCGCGGGCATCAACGAGGCGACCTGGGCCATCAGCTCCTACCTGCTCTCCAACGCCATCGTCATCCCCATGTCCGGCTGGCTGTCGAGGCTGTTCGGACGCAAACGTTACCAGATCGGTTCCATCGCCCTTTTCACCATCGCCAGTTTCCTGTGCGGTTCGGCCTGGAGCCTCGAAAGCCTCGTCTTTTTCCGGATTGTCCAGGGACTTGCCGGCGGCGGCCTGGTCCCGGTGAGCCAGGCGATCCTGTTGGAGGCGTTCCCCCGCAAGGAGCACGGCATGGCCATGGCCCTTTTCGGCATCGGGGTCATGTTCGGACCCATCGTGGGGCCGCTCCTCGGAGGCGTCATCACCGATTCGTGGTCCTGGCGGTGGATCTTCTACATCAACATACCCATCGGCGCCCTGGCCATCTTCCTGAGCTACCTGTTCATCCACGACCCGCCCTACATGAAACGCCAGAAGATGAAGATCGACTACACAGGGTTCGCCTTCCTGGCCGTCGGCCTCGGCTCCCTTCAGTACGTCCTGGACACAGGCCAGCGTTCCGACTGGCTCGGGTCGGAGACCATCGTCGGTTTTCTCATCCTGTCGGCCGTCTCCCTGGTGTTCCTGGCGATCAACGAGAAGTACCATGAGCATCCCATCATCAACCTGAGCCTGTTCAAGGACCGCAGCTTCGCCAGCGGCTGCATCGTCATGTTCTTCGTCTTCTTCAACCTGTTCGGGAGCATCGTCCTGCTTCCCGTTTTCCTGCAGGCCCTCATGGGATACACTTCCATGCATGCCGGCCTCGTCATGGGACCCGGCGGGCTCGCGTCCCTGTTCACCATGCCCATCGTGGGCAGACTCGTGACAAGGGTGAACCCGAAGTTCATCCTCGGCACCGGCATCCTCATCGCGTCGGGAACCACTTACGCCATGTCCCTTTTCAACCTCCAGACGGACTTCTGGACCTTCGTCCTGCCCCGGGTGACCCTCGGGATCGCCATGTCGTGCATCTTCATCCCCACCACGACCCTGACCTTGTCCCACATACCGAGGGAGAGGATGGGGGAGGCCACATCCGTTTACAACATGATCCGGAACCTGGGCGGCAGCATGGGGATCGCCTTCGCATTCACCGTTGCGACCCGGAGGGCCCAGTTTCACCAGGCGAGGCTGGTCGAGCACCTCACTCCCTTCGATCCCGCCTTTCTCGCCGCGAAGGCCAAGGCAGCCGGACTTCTCGCATCGAGGGGCCTCATGCTGCCCCCGGAAGCTCCCATTTACAGGGAACTGATACGCCAGTCCAACATGCTCGGGTTCAACGACGCCTTCTTCGTCGTCGCCATCATCCTCATCGCGGTCATGGGGCTGGTCCTGCTCATGCAGAGGCCGGAAGAGGGCAAGGGACCGGGCGGGGGAAGGGTCGACTGAGCGACTGAAGATCGGTAAGGAGGTATGGGCGTAAGGGGGAATGGGGGGGGGGAACCGAGGGGGCGAGAGGGCGGGAAAATCGTCATTTCGGACACGGAGACTCGGTGACGCGGAGTCTACAGCTGTCATTCCGGAAATCACGGCTTGCCACGGCGTCTTGTCACGGCGTAGTCACGCAATTAGCGTGACGAAGACGGAAGCTCGACTCGTGAGGGCAAAGCTGAAAGCGACGCCCCAAGAGCGACGGCGGAAGCCATTGGTGACGCCCCAAGAACGAAGACCGAAGCTGAAAGCCGAAGGTCCTGAGCTAGCCCGCATTATTCATGATGCAAATGAGATGTCAGCTAACTGTGTGGCAATTAAAGATAAATGGGAATGGCACTA
>JARGFV010000006.1:4212-39571 GCA_029210545.1 bacterium | reverse complement strand
GGCTAGCCCGCATTATTCATGATGCAAATGAGATGTCAGCTAACTGTGTGGCAATTAAAGATAAATGGGAATGGCACTATAAGCATCATGAATTAGGCGGGGTTGAGCGGACATAGTCACGAGAGGAGTTTTTCGTTCCGGCAAGGCGACTGGGGAGTGAGCGCGGAGGCATACTTTAGTATTCCGCACAAGCGAACGACTCAGCAACGCCGCCGGAACGGAAAAGAACCTCGTGAATAGTCCGGGCTAGTCGAAGGGGCGAAGACGGGAGTGATTAGCCGGAATCCGAACGGCATGTCATTGCGAGGCAGGCCACCGGGCCGAAGCAATCCCGGGATCGCTTCGGCCCAGTGGCGGTTCGCGATGACAGGAAAAATACCAATGCAGGCGCAAAACCCGGGTTTTACGATGGTCCAGAAAAGAAACCCTTGAACTGTTACACTGTTGTGCCATAGAAAGGTGTATGGTCTGAAGGATTGTGAACCAGGTGCTACGAACTAAGAAAGACCAATTCATGCCAGTTTTTAACCGCAACTCGTAGGTCTTAGTTCATAATACTCAGCTCCCAGGAGTCTGTGCCCTCCCTGTTAAAAAACAGGGAGGTTCTCCGACAGGCTCCCAGGTAGAGTTTGTCGGAAGATGTGATCTTGGTCCAGTATTTTATATAATACATTGTGTTAACAGTGACTTACCATCTTCACCGACTACTTTATCATCGGTTGATATGAAGAAAAAATATTATAAGCGTTTTTCCGACAAACTTTTACGCAGCGTGTCACGGTTTCCCGACACGCTGCTAGAAGTCTGTCTGTGGACCTTGACAGACTTCCAGATGTCATTGGTCGGGAGGCGTTACACTCCTGTCGTTATAAAACAGGGCAGCATCAAGCTTCCTGACGCTTAACGCACTCGATCGCCGGCACTCGTGATAGATTATTTCATTCGCACAGAGCTTTCCCGATACGGGGCAAGGAGCCGCCATGCCTGAGGATCTCCCGAAGAACCTCATCCCGGAGGTATCAAACATCCTGGAACGGCTGGGAAAACGCTCCGAAGAGAACCTCCAGTGGCTCCACGGCAACATGCACCCCTACTTTTTCATCACCATGGGTGACGAACCGGAGGCGCTGGCCGGGCTCGCCGCGGGACTCGACTATTTCCGACACAGCGAAAGGCTCATCCTGGCCGACACCGACGAAACCCTCATCCTGGCCCGGCCCGACCTGCCAGGTTCTCTCTACGACACCCTGCGCACCCTCCAGGAAAGGGAGATCTCCTACACCGAGATCGTCCACTCGGAAACTCCCCTCCCCGGCCTGGACCGGCACGTCGAGATCCAGACCTACCGTTTCGGGCGAAAGACTCCCGCGGACATCCTGGCGGCTGGCAAAGCCGCGGTGCCTGAGGAGATCCGGGGCAGCGTCCGGAAAGAGACCCGCAAGCTTTATCCCGATCTCGACCTGGATCACCTGGACAGGTACCTGGACCTTATCTGGCACAACAACGAGAGGTATGTACGCTCTTCACCGGCCAGGAGAGTCGCCAGGCTGCTGAACCTTTACTACCAGGGCAACCGGCAAGGAGGCGTGCGCTTCGAGGTTGAGAAGGTCCAGTGGCACAGCGTGACAAACGAATACCGGGTCATGTTCGCCGCGGGCAACCCGCCTCAAAAGGAGTTTCTCCTTCAGATCATGGAGATCTTCAACCGCCTGAATATCGGGATCAGGAGAAGTTACTGCCTGACCATCAGCAACGAGATCCACCCCTATTTCCTCGGCACCTTCTACGCCCGCACCAGGGACCCGGGATCCCTCCTGGCCGGGTCACCCCTGGCTGAACGCCTCCGGAACGAACTGTACAACTCCCTGATCCTTTCCACGGACTCGATCACCTACAGGGAGTTCGTTACGGAAAGGATCATGTGCGGAGAGGACGCGTCGCTGGTCAACGCCTTCATCTCCTTTTGTCACACCAACCTTGCACACAGCAGTCCGGACATCTTCGAACTGGAATCGGTCCAGAGGGCCTTTACTACAAACCCCGAGATCACCCTGAAGCTGGTGGAGCTGTTCAGATACCGTTTCGATCCCTCCCGGGCAGGTCGCGACAGGCATTACGCCAGGACTCTCAAGGAGGCCCGATCGTCCATCGAAAGGTACAACACCGGCCATCGGCATCTCGACGGCCTGAGAAAAACGATCTTCGGCACCTGCCTTTCGCTGATCACTCACACCCTCAAGACCAACTTCTTCGTCCCGGAAAAACAGGCCCTGGCGTTCCGGATCGACCCGGCCTACCTCACGGAACTGGACACGGAGTTCACCGCCGACCTGCCGGGGGACCGGCCCTTCAGGATCACATACTTCTTCGGGCGGTACGGTGCGGGCTATCACGTCGGTTTTTCCGATATCGCCAGGGGCGGTTGGAGGACCATCCTGGCACGGGAGAAGGACAGTTTCGCCCTTGCCGCCGACACCCTGTTCAAGGAGGTCTACGTCCTGGCCCACACCCAGCACCTGAAGAACAAGGACATCTACGAAGGCGGCTCCAAGATGGCCGTGGTCCTCGACGCCGAGGACCTCACAGACGCCGAGCTGGTGACCCAGAGGATGTACAATCTGCAGTACGGACTTATCAACGCTTTTCTCGATATCTTCATTACCGAAGGAGGACGGCCGAAAGACGGGAGGATCGTGGACTACTATGGCGAGGACGAGCCCATCGAACTCGGCCCCGACGAGAACCTGCACGACGAGATGGTTGAGGAGATCGCCCGCCTTTCGACCAGGAGAGGGTACATCCTGGGGCCGGGGATCATCTCCAGCAAGAAGGTGGGGATCAACCACAAGGAGTACGGGGTCACCTCCACCGGTATCATCACCTTTGCCGAGATCACCATGGCCTCCCTGGACATCGACATGGGAAAAGATCCGTTCACGGTCAAGATCACCGGCGGGCCTGACGGAGACGTGGCCGGGAACGCCATCCGGCTCCTCCTGGAAAGGTGCCCCAGGGCGAAGATAAACCTCATCCTGGACGGTTCCGGGGCGCTCTACGACCCGGAAGGGGCAAACCGCGCCGAGCTCAAACGGATCCTGTTCAAGGGAAACATCGACGCCTTTCGCCCATCGAAACTGCGAAAAGGGGCGTTCCTCCTTTACCGGTCCCGGCAAAAGAGAGTGGGCCTCGCCAGGCAGTTCAGGAGGGTCGAGCATACCGGCAAAGGTCCCGTTGAGCGGTGGGTGTCAGTGGACGAATTTCACCGCGAGTTCGATGAGCTTGTCTTCAGGGTACAGGCGGACCTGTTTATACCGGCAGGGGGGAGGCCGGAGACGGTGAACGGGACCAACGTGGACAGGTTCTTCCTGCCTGACGGCAGCCCGACAGCGGCGGCCATTGTCGAGGGAGCCAACTCGTTCATCACGCCCGACGCCCGGACCCGCCTCCAGGAAAGGGGTGTCATTGTCATGAAGGATGCCTCCGCCAACAAGTGCGGGGTCATCTCCTCCTCCTACGAAGTCATCGCCAACCTGCTCATGTCCGACGGGGAGTTCCTGGCCAACAAGGAGAGGTACGTCAGGGACGTCCTCGAGATCCTCGAGAGGAGGGCCGACGACGAGGCGCGCCTCATCCTGACCCGCCACCGGGAAAAGGAGGGGGTGCGCCACTATACCCAGATCTCGGACGACATCAGCCGTGAGATCAACACCCATTACAGCCGGCTGTTCGAACTGCTCCGGAAAAGGCCGGACCTGACGGCTGAGCCCCTCTTCCGCAAAGCCCTCTACGCTCACCTGCCGCGCATGATCAGCGAAAGCCGCAGGTTCCGGTCCAGGCTCAGGGAGATCCCGGAAAAGTACGTGTACGCCATCATGGCCAGCGAGATCGCCTCGAGCCTCGTGTACAAGAGCAACCGGGAGATCGACTTCGTGGACCAGGTCCGAGGGCATCTGAAAAGGGTGATGGGGGGCGATCAGCGGTAAACCAGAAGGTGGAAGGTGGAAGTCGTAGACCCTGAGCTGGTCGAAGGGGTGGAAGGAGATCGCACCATGCCCTTCGACCAGGCTATGGCTGACAAGTCGGAGGACAAGCCGTGTGCTCTGCGCTTTGACTCATCACATTTACCCGACCTGTTATTCCCCCCTGATTATTGCCTTTCTCCATCTCTGCGTCCTGTGAGCGACCGCTCTTGCCGCTTTTAAAGGGACCGCATTTTCAGATTGCCGCGTCGCTCTCTCCTGGCCCGGCGCTCCTCGCAATGACAATCTTTTTAACCGTGCCTTTCCAGCTTTTTTTATTCAGCTGACCCCTTTCAGCTGAATAAAAAAAAGCCCCGGACGCTTGGCGCGCCCGGGGCTTTCGTGATCTTCGCCCGTCGTATTTTACAGGATCGTGACGTTGGCGGCCTGGGGACCCTTGGGGCCCTCGGTAACCTCGAAGCTCACGCGCTGGCCCTCGGAGAGAGTCTTGAACCCATCTCCCTGAACGGCCGAAAAGTGCACGAAAACATCCGGTCCGTCAGCCTGCTCGATAAAACCGAAACCCTTCGAATCGCTGAACCACTTTACTGTTCCCTCTGCCATTGATCTAACTCCTTGTTCTGTGTTTGCCCCCCCGGACCAGCCTCACCGGTTAATCAAAAAAGGCCCCGGACAATGAGCCTGGGACCTTCGATGATACCCTTGCGCTTTTCCGTCAGTAGCAAACCTTATTCATACCAGCGGCACATCCTCACTGGCACTGACTTTATACGATACATGGGAAGGGGAAAGCAACTGTTTTTTTACCCTTTTCACCACAACAACGCGGGTGTCCGCCACCGCCCAGGCACCCCGAGGAGCTATCCGGCGGCAAGGGTAACTGCCTCGACTGCCACGACGACGAACTCACGGGCAGCCTCAAACCTTACGGGACTTTCCGCCATTCCAACCGGTTCCTCCTGAACCACGGCAGCTACGGGGCCCAGGCCCGGGATCTTTGCAGCAGCTGCCATTCCGAACCTGACAACTATCGGCTAACTACTGTATATTGCTCTTATGATCACTCTCTCAATCCATGCCACGGTTTTCGAAGCCGAGATGGTCCGATCGGTGCTTGCCGATGCCGGGATCGAAGCGTTTATCCTCAATCCCCACGCACACGAACTATACCCCGGTGTCCTGGGAGGAGTCGAACTGCAGGTAATGGAACATGAGCTGGAAGAAGCAAAGAAATTTCTCGAAAAATTCAATGCGGATAATGATTCAAATTCTGACTGGGACGATACCTGAATCGGAAACTGCCTTTTGGTAGTCGTGCATTGTTTCAAGGGTGCACGGCCGGGTTCTCTCCTCCCTTCTCCCTTCTCCCTTTTTCAATACTCGTTTTCCTCCGCCAGCGATTCCCAGTCCAGGGCCCTTATCAGCTTGTCGCTGTCCCGGGAAAGCAGCGGGTGGGGATCGTCCTGGAACCAGATCACCACGAGGGTTGAGGTCATGTCGTTCCCGTTTTCCAGGGACCCTGATTCGAAGCGGGCGATGAGCTTGTACAGGGGCAGGCGGGTCTCCTGGCTCACCATGTACCGTTTCATGTCGAGGAGGACCGAGGGCAGGTCATCCGGCCACAGCAGGGCAGCCGGGTAGTTCCTCTGCCGGATCACCTGCTGGTTCACCTCCCTGATAACATCGGGCTGCCAGGCGCTGTGCAGATAATCTCCATAGGTGAGGCCGATGTGCACCTGGCTGCTCCGGATCATACGGCCGCTGTCGAGCGCGAGTTCCACCAGCGGTTTCCATAGAGGTTCCCGGTCCCGGTCCATGGGGCAGATCCTAGCTGAAATCCTTCGCCAGGGCTTCCCAATCGAGCTGCTTTATGGCCTTTCGGTTGTTTGCTGAAAGGAGAGGCTTCATGACATCCTGGAACCAGCTGATCACCATGGCGCTGTGCCTGCCTGATCCTGTTCCAAGAGGATCCGACTCGAACAGGGCCGTCACCTTGTACATCGGCAGCGAGATTATCTCGCCCATCTGGTATTCGCTTCGCCTCAGGAGCACAGAGGGAAACTCCCTTACCCAGAGAACCCGCGCCGGGTATTCGCTCCACAGGAGTTCGAGGTTGATCTCGCTCATCCGCTCCCCATGGCTGAAAACTTTGGTATAGGTGCCGTAGGTGAAGCCGACATGCAGCTGGACGGCGGAGATCTTGCGCCCGCTGTCGATTTTTACCTCGATGAGCGGTTTGGGCATCGGGATGCGTTTTCCATGGTCGCCGGCAAGCATGAGGGGGATTATAGCAGGAGTAGGAGCCTTAGGAGAAACCCGAAATCCACATTTTTTCTGGCCGGCCCTCGGGCGGGGCGCTGGAGAGGCCGATTTTTAAAGAACGGGGGTGACATCGCTATTGAACTTGCTTCCCCACGTCAACCGGCAACTGTCCGGCCCCGGCCAGGAGGGCATCCTCAGCGGATTTCGGGTGCGGCATCATGAAAAGGGGAATATCATCAAGTCAGACATCGTCGTACTCGAACAAAACGGGGCCGAAGTGACGGGGACGATCCGGCGAAAGGTGCCGGGCGAACAGGGTCACAGGAGATGGTCCCTGTCCGGGAAGGTACTCGACAGGACTTTCCTCGCCATCTTCTGGTCGGACAACCCGGGGATAGCCAGCCACGGGTGCTGGTACCTGGAGCCCACCAATGACTCCCTGCTGACCGGCTATTACCTGAAGATGGAAGGGGCCGGCAAAAAGCCCGTGGCCCCGATCCGGATCGACCTGCTGCGCACCCGGGAGCCTGCATAAGGTTTTTCTCCGACAGGCTCCTAGCCCGCATTTCTCACCAGGTTTCGTCGCGAGGCGGTGTAGACGGGTGTGGATACAAGGCGCGCGACCGAGGGCCCCGGAGGCGTAGTTGACACTACGTCGAGGAGCCCGACCGAGCGCAACGTAGTAGACATACCCGTATCCGCCGCCGCAGTAGAAGGCTGGTGAGAAGTGCGGGCTAGTCCCAGTATTTCGCCTTGTCCGGCCTGATCCACCTCACACCGCCCCTCGGATCGGCGCTGTCCCCCCTGTACCGCGGGATCAGGTGAACGTGAAGGTGAAGGACCGTCTGTCCGGCCGCCTGGCCGTCGTTGATCCCCATATTGTATCCGTCAGGCGCATGCTGTTCGTCGAGCTGCTGTTTCGCCTCGTCCATGGCATGCAGGATGGCCGCTTTCTCGATGGCGTGGGTCTCGAACCAGGACGAGATGTGGCGCTTCGGGATGATCAGGGTGTGCCCCTCCGATACCGGGAACCCGTCGCGGATGACTACGGCGTGGTCGTTCTGAAGGACGATCCTGTCGGGTGAGATGGAGCAGAAGGGGCATTTATTGTCGGTCAAGGAACACCTCCAGACAGGTACGAAGAACAAAGTGCGAAGAACGAAGGGAAGGCTCTGTCTTCGTTCATCGTTCTTTGAACTTCTTTCTGATCGCAATGAGCCGTCTTCGTCCTACGGATTACGCCGCGGCAGGCAATGCTGGATTTCGGCTCATCACGCCGCAGGCGCGATGTCCGGAATGACGGTTGCAGGTTCAGTCTTCCTCCGCATTCCTCCGTGGCTCCGTGGTGAATGCTCTTCAGGTTTTTATGGTATACGCCTGCGCTTTCCCCCAACCTTCCGGCTCTTCTCCGTGCCTCTGCCTGTCCTGAGCTTGTCGAAGGGC
This sequence comes from bacterium, assembly GCA_029210545.1. Classification (NCBI taxonomy): domain Bacteria; species bacterium. Next base: position 31,886 of record JARGFV010000006.1, on the reverse strand, counting down.
GTACTTTGCGTTCAGTCAGCTTTTGATCTTTCCCCGTGTCTGTTCTTCCTCTCTGGACTCCCTGTCCACCGAAGCTGGTCGGAAGCCGTTAGCGAAGGTGGATGGACGATGGACTGCTCTTCCCTCTTCCCTCTTCCCTCTTCCCTTTTCCCCTCTTCCTGTTCTTATCCGTCATTATCACCACGGGGGGAACGGCCTCCTGACCCCATGGGCCAGAACCACCAGGAGAAACAGGATATTACGGGGGACGATCCCCGGCCAGAACAGCGGTTGCGGCCCGGGAGAACTCCCATCCTCCAGGGCCGCCAGGCGACCGGCCAGGCGCACCATCCATTCCATGGACCTTGGCCACTCCACCAGCCCCTCTTTCCACCGGCGTGGTATCCCTTCCATGCCCACTGCCGCTCCCGCCAGGGCCCCGGCAATGGCCCCTGTCGTGTCCGCGTCTCCGCCCAGTTCGATGACGCTCCGTAAAGTCTGTTCATACTCCCCGAGGTGCCGCAAAAAAGCGAACAGCACCACCGGAACCGTGTGATACATGTAGCCGCTCACCCCGGCGCCCAACCCCATCCCTTGCGCGAACTCCCGGACCGTCGCGCCCTCTTCCAGATACCGTTCGATCTTTTCGACCAGGTCACCGAACCCAGGGTCGACGGACTGTTCCTTCACGGCTGCCAGAAGCCGACCGGGTTGCAGGTTCCCGGCTCCCTCCCGCACCGCGGCGGCGGCGGCAAGGGCAACAGCCAAGGCTCCCTGGATGGCCTTGGGGTCGGTGTGGGTCAGAAGGGTCGAGGCTTCCACGTAGGGGCGCATCCGGTCAGGTTCCCGGCCAAAGCAGGCTCCCAGGACGGCCGCTCGCATGGCGGGACCGTTACCGGCCGAGAAGACACCGCTGGAAGAAGGCGTGAAGCCGCACCACAGCTTCACGATGGCCCGCAAGGTGGCCAGCCCCGTTCCGGCGGGGAGGGCGGCCAGCCACCAGCGCAGCTTCCAGGCCAGGGACCGGGCAAAAGCGCCGGGGTCCTCAGGACAGGCGAGAACCGCCTGGCCCGTCATGCACAGGTGCTCCGTGTCGTCGCTCACCATCCCTTTCCCCAGGAGGAAACGGTGCCTGTCGGGCGGCCCGAGCAGCCTCTTCGCCCGCCCGGGAGACAGTCCCTCGTAGGGCAGACCCAGCGCATCACCTACCGCCTGGCCGAGGATGAGCCCACCGATCCGTTCGAAAACCAGGTTGTCACCTGATGGGGAGTTCGACACCCGGCTGCCGTGACCGAGGATGTCGAAAAGGGAGGGAGAGTGAAAGTCCAATGGAATAGTCCTATGTTCTAAGTGCCAGGTACTAAGGGAAACTCGGCAGGTACCCGCCCCTGGCCCCAGGCGGACTCCAGTCCGCTTACATTTTACTGGCTACTGGCTACTGGCCATCATTTTCCAGATCCTTGTCGAGAGCGAGGTATTTCTCGGGAAGCTTCGGCGTGGAGAACAGGCTCAGGTTGGGCACCGGGTACCGGTACGTCCCCTTTTTCCTCATGACCTCCAGACCATGGGTCACCGATCCGAAGCGGGGACGGGGGATGAGGAACGACATCTCGTGATCCTGGGTTCCTGCGAAAACCCGTTCCCCGGAACATGGGATCATGTACTCACATTGGCTGGAGCGGACAGCACCCGCGATCCACGAAGCGCACCCGAACCGGCCGGTGCTCGTCGAGCCGATGCCGGGACCGTGGCCGTAGTTGGCTGCGTGGATGAGAACCAGGATCTGGGCAGGGGTGCCGTACACGATCACGAGGTCGGGGTCGAACCCGCACCTTTCCAGGGCTGACATCCAGATCTCCTTGACCGTGCCCGGCGGATGCAGCGGGTAACCGGATTCCATCTTCCTGGCCGCCTCCGCATCGTCCTGGTACAGGTCGGACACGGCACCCCGGAGGAACTCGTCGGGCTCGATGTGTCCCGCGGCCACCGATGCGAGGGGACAGGCGTGATCCTGCCTGTCGAACACCAGTGTCCACCCGAAGGTCCTGGCGATGTTAACTCCCTGGCAGGCCGCGAGCCGGTTGCCGCTGTCATCGCGGGGCCGTTTGGCCCTTTGCCCGATAACCTCCCCTTCTGCCGCCATCTTCACTGCCACCGGTAAGGTCGCGGGCTTGAGGTTCTTTTGTATGGCTTCGTTAAGTTTGGTGAGGATTTCAGACATGGATACCTCCAGGGAAATATAATTCCAGATATAAAATTCGAGATCTACATTTACTTTTTCTTTTTAAATCTCGAATTTTAAATTACTGCGCCGGGGCCGGGCTGATCGAAGCCGGCGGAGGGGGTTCCAGGTGATACCCCTGGACCAGGTCGCTGGCGGGGAACTGCCGCTTCGCTTCATCCAGGAACTGCCGGGCTTCGACGACCCGGTTCTGGCTGCTCAGGACATCCACCATGAGGATGGAAGCCTCCTCGTAAACCGGGGACCGGGGATTTTGTGAGATGAGGTCCTTGAGGATCTGTTCACTCTCCCAGTATTTACGGACCTCCGCGAGACGGCGCGCGTGTTCGAGCTGTTCCTCGGGATCCCTGTAAGAATAAGCCGGGGCGCCGGGCACATCCTTCGCCTCGGTGAGAATATCAGAGGTCCCTGGAAGCGCACCCGATGCCCTTTCTCCTGCTTCCGGGGATGATGCCGGGGACGGTTCCGGCGACGGTTTTGACAACAGGACTTCAGCAGGGCCGGCTTCGGGCTCGGTCTGCGGGGAATAAGCCGCTACCGGTGGGGTGATAACCGGTTTCGCGGCCTGGAAAGCCGAACCTGCGGCGGTGTCAAGATCGTCGGACGGAGCGTCTTTCCCGGCTTGGGTAACTTTCGCGGGTTCCGGTGAGGGTATCTCCTCGACCAGGGCCTCGAAAGCGGGCTCCGCCACCCTTTCCGATGCCAACTCCGTTACCGCCATTTTCCGCTGGACGGGGACCGCACCATTCTTCTCCTGTTCGACACGCGGTACGTCTTCCGGGGCAGGCGTCGACCCCTCAAGGGCTCCCTGGCGTAAGCTCTCCTGTTCTGGCCCGGGAAGGCCCGCGGCATCGTCCTTCATCCGGTCCTTTTCCACTTCTCGCGCGGATTCTACCGCCCTCCCTGTCCCGGGTCCCGCGGGAGGCGGGATCAAGGGGCGCGCCTCGGGCTCACGGTAGGAAGGCTTTTCAACAGCCATCTCCCCGGTTGCATAGGTGACGACCGGAACCTTGGGAACCTGGGCAACCCGGCCGATCTTCAGGAGAACGCCAGCGGAGACAACCACGACGAGGGCTATGGAAAAAGCGGGGACCAGCCTGGGAAGGGCCATCTGGAAAAGCGGCCTGTTCCTCGTTTCGGATACCGGGACCCTGGTGGCCACGTCTTCTTCGACACGGTCCAGGACGCGGGATGTAAAACTCTCCCAGTAGCCGTCGTCAGCACCAGGGACACCGGCTGTCCCCGCAGCCTGGTCCGCCCGGACAAGCCTTTCCAGCAGCCGGGCACACCCGGCACAGGCAGCAAGGTGCTTTTCCATCTTCCGGTTTCCGGCCGCGGAAAGTTCCCCGTCATGGTAGGCCATCAGCCGATCCTGTGCTCTTGCGCACCTCATCCCTTTGCACCTCTCTGAACGACCCGCCCCGCGGGCTCGAGCACCTCGTGTACCCGTTCCCTCGCCCGGGAAAGGCGGGACATGACTGTCCCGATGCGGACCCCCGTAGCGGCGGCTATCTCCTTGTAGGACATCCCGTCCACCGTCCTGAGCAGGAGTGTCGCACGGAGTTCCCCGGGCATGTTGAGGAGGGCTTCGTCGACCTTTTCCATCGTCTGGCCCGCCTGGATCGAACACCCCGGACCAGGCGAGGGGTCAGCAATTTCCGGCAGGTTCTCCGAGGTCGTTTGCCTCGACCTGACCTTCGACGAGCGCAGGACGTTGAGGCTCGTGTTGTACGTGATCCGTTTGAGCCAGGGCTTGAACGGGCGGTTCGGATCAAAGCTGCCGAGGGCCCTGAAAACCCGGACGAAGGTTTCCTGGGCAGCATCGTCCGCGTCGTGGTGGTTGCCCGTGAGCGTGCGCGCCAGACGGTACACCGCCGAACGGTGGCGGTTCACCAGTTCCTCGAACGCTTCCATGTCACCTGCCGCCGCTCTTTGGGCCAGGGTCTCGTCTCCAACCTCGTTCAACGACCACCTCCTGCCCACCTATATACCACAGGATGGGGGGATTTATTCCAGAGTGAATCCGCGTTTCGAAAAAACAGTTCCGGGTTTTGGGTTTTGCGTTTTGGGTGTAAATCTCAAACTGTTCTTTACCAATCACGAGTCACGAATCACGGCTGTTTCCCCCGTTTTGTTCCGAGGGAACTGGCTCTCCCTGCGGCCCTCTGCGGGATGAGCGGCCTACCAATGGGCCGTCCCTGCGGTCTTTGCGTTAAGACTTTTGACCCTGGGATTGCCACGTTGCTCTCGCCAGCCTCGATGCTCCTCACAATGACTGGCTTTTCACCCGACACACCGATACCCCGCCTGCCCCGAGCGGAGTCGAGGGGTTACCCCGATACTGATCTTCCTCCCCTTTTCCCCTCTTCCAGTTCTTTGCCGGGAATAAACCCGGCCCGGCAAGGGTAAAGGTAGCAGGGAGAAGGGAGAAGGGAGAAGGGGAAAGGGGAAAGAAAGCACATTTGGAATTTGAAATATGGAATTTGGAATTGACCCTGACATTGGAGGAACGCCATGAAAACGAAGACCGATTACCGTACGCTGGGATGTCCGCCGGCCGTCACGATCCTGTTCGCGGCGATGGCAATGCTCCTGACGATGATGTGTTCACAGGCTTTGGCCCTGAACATGGACGTCAGGCCCGAAAACACCACGGTTCTTTACGAAGGAGACGGTTCGAGCGCCATCCAGGTCCGCGTCATCGCCCCCGACATCCTGCCCTCTCCGGACCGGCCGCCACTGAACCTGGCGCTGGTCCTCGATAGAAGCGGATCCATGGGGGAGGAGGGGAAGATGGAACACGTGCTGCAGGCGGCCCACATGCTGGTCGACCGCCTGGGTCCTGACGATATCCTGACCATCGTGACCTACAACAACAGGGTTCACGTCCCCGTTTCGGCCTGTCGGGTTACAAACCGTTGGAAGCTTCATCGCATTATCGACGAGATCCGCGCCGAGGGCCGGACATTCCTTTCGGGAGGCCTGGAGGAAGGTTTCAGACAGGCCAAAAGACAACGAAGAAAAGGGACCATCAGCCGGGTTGTCCTCCTTTCCGACGGGCTGGCCAATGTTGGCGTCACCGACATCGGTCAACTGAGAAGGCGGGCCAGTTCCATGTATGAGGACGGGGTTTCCGTCTCAACCTTCGGCATGGGATACGATTTCGACGAGGACCTCCTCGCTTCCATGGCCAACGGGGGCGGCGGCAGCTACCATTACCTCTCCAGGCCCGGGGACATCGTCGCCGCCCTGACCAGGGAGTTCAACATGATGGCCCGCACCTCCGCCTCCGGGGTGGAGATCATCATCCGTCCCCTTGGAGGCGCCCGGTTCGAGACAGCGCCCGGTCACAGCTGGAAGCTCGAGGGAAGTTCCGCCGTCATCGGACTCGGTGACGTGAGCGCAGGGGAAACGCGCACCCTCATGGCGAAGCTGAATGTTCCTACCGGTCGGATCGGGAACCAGGAAGTTGCAGAGGTAAGTGTGCGTTACACGGACCCCGCCTCAGGGAAGGTCTTCCGTGAATCGACAGAAGCGGTCTCACTGGCCGTCATCGACGACCCGCGGCGCTACCGGGAAAGTTTTGACGCCGGAGTCCAGGAGAAAAAGGCCGTCATCGAAACCAACGTCCTGATGGAGGAAGCGGCCAGGAAAGTCGACGGAGGCGACCGTGCCGGTGCCATGTCCATCATCAGAAAGGCAGTCGGCGCCCTGATGGCCGCCCCATCCCCTGAAGCACCTGCGGTGAAGATGGAAATGGAAAGGATCAAAACCTACTCGGACAAGCTGGACGACCTGGATACCATGGCGCCCGGTGAGGTCAGGGAGATGCAGAAAGACGAGAAATACAGAAGCTATCAACAGCTCAACCAGCAGTAAAACAAAGAGCGGGGTGGTTTCCGTATAAACTACCCCGCCCTTTGTTCCCATTTTTCCGGGTGACACTTCACAAATATTAACTTTCCATTATATACTGTCTCTCCATCCATCTTATCGCAGGGGAGGCGTTTCATGAGTAGCGCGGTCATCGGCACGAACCATCTTTCCCCCAAGGAGTACTGGAACCTGTTCGGGAAGTTGATCATCTCAGCCGATGTCGGCGCCCTTTCCGCCTGCCTTGGATGGATCCTCTACTGGTTCGACCACATTCCCGACCACGTCATCCACCTTCACGGAACGTCCCCGCTCCTTTTCCTCGTCTCCCTTTCAGCTGCCCTCTACGCGGCTGTCATCACCGTGAGGACCGGCAACCGGCTGGGCGCCCGGAATGACAGGACCTGGCATACTTTCGAGATCCTCTACGCATTTTTCGCGGGTGTTTCCGGGATCACAGCCTACTTTATCAACCCGCCTTTCTGAAGATCCAGCACCTTTTCCCCTCTTCCCTTTTTTTCTCACTTGTCCTTCCTGCCTCCCCTCAGGGAGAAAAGGTGCCGCCGTGCCATGGGGTGTGCCGGTGGCTGACTGACGTACCGCAGGTCTTCCACGGTGTAAAAAGCCAGGGGATTAAAGCGCTTGATCGTGGCAATAATTTCGGGGAGGGTACTGCGCCTGGCCACCGTAAACAGGAGTTTGACCTGGCCGGCTTCCCCTTCGGCATCCACCGATGTGACGGGGAAACCACGGTCCCTGAGATGCTCTTCAAGATCGGTGGCGTCACGGTGGGTAATGACGCGGATGATGATATGCCCGATGGCAATGTACCTTTCGATGCTGAGCCCCACGTAATTTCCGGCGGCAAAACCTGCCGCATAGGCGAAAAAATTCAACCAGTGGTCGAGGTTGACCATGATCTGGCGAATTGCGAGGAGCCAGATGAACACCTCGAAAAATCCCGAAGCCGCCGAAAGGAACCGAAGCCCCCTGGTCACGAAGATGATACGCAAGGTCCCGATGGTAACATCAGCGATCCTGGCCAGGAAAATGAGCAGCGGGATCACCATTGGGGTGATAAAGCCGGCGCCCCCGATAATTCCATCCATCTTCTCCTCCCGATGTAAACAGTCATAAAAAAGCGTTACCAGGCCGGAATGACCTTATGTCGAATTGACGCTTATAACGTAAACGATCCCAATGAAGAATATAAAAAAGGCGATCTCTTTTTCGGTACAGTGCTCAGGGTCACCGCTGCCGTCAAGGCGTTCATGGTGCTGGGCCGCCAACTCGATAGCATGGCCCAGTTCAGGGATCCTCTCGAGGAACCTGCGTGATTGGAGGGCGTGATCCTGGATATGAAGGTACTCCACCTCATCGAGAGGCCCGGGTTTTTCTATGAGTTCGGTGGGAATGGCCAGTTTGCCGAGGTCGTGGAGATAACCGGCCACCCTGATGATCCGGCAGTTTACTGCGGAAAACCCCAGAGCGCGGGCCAGCACCCCGGCCACAGCGGCCACCCCCGCCGAGTGGGTGGCGGTAAAATGGCTTCTGTAATCGATGATCCTGACGAAAAGGCGGGCAAGGTTTTCCAGGTCGCCACCATCGATGACCATGGCATTCCCACCCGATCTGCCCTTGAGCATCTCCATCAAGCCCGGTGCAGGGGGAACCTTCCAGACCCCCCCAGTGGCTGCCGGCTCCTGAAAGCTTCGACAGCAGCCGGCATGAAGACGGTACCTTCCCGTACACCTATCATCTCCAGGACATCTTCAACGCCCACCTTGCCGCTTTCATCCCCGCTGGCCAGGATGGCGATCCGGTCCGCAAGATGAATAATGTGGCTGCCAGGGGGAACCTGTTCTCCTCCGGTCTCATCCTCCTTTACAGGCTTCCACCAGGAGTGATGCCCCCGGATGATCACGGCTTCCTCCCTGAGGGGGCCGAAATCGTGAAGAAGCCTGTAGCCCAATCGCGCATGATGTTGGGGGTTTTCGAACTCGAAATTGAGGGTGTCGAGACGCTCTTTGAGGGAAAAAGCCCCCACGTCGTGGAGGAGGCTCGCCATGACGACCCTGGAAAGCTCAAGGGACGGCAGCCCCATCTTCTCGGCGATCTGCGCAGCAAACCAGGAGGTCCATCGGTGGTGGTCCACCACGAGGGGGCTGACAAGATCCATGGCCTCGGAAAGGACCGCGACCAGGTCAAAGAGGATTCTTCGTGAAGGCTCAAGGACCATAAGGCCGGTATATAGGGAGACCAGCAACCTTGTCTAAGCAATAGTCAAAAGGGCATGGAGTAAACCGCGGTCCCCCTGGTTCGCCACCGAATCCAGGGGGGGATCAGTCGTGCTCCGGCTCCCCGCCGGGGCTTTCGCTGGTCTCGTGGCTGTCATCCGACCCCCCGCTGCCGTCATCCCCGGAAGGTCCGTCATCGTGTTCGGAATCATTGGAGCCGTCATCCGTCCCTTCACCATCGCCACCATCGTCACCGTCGTCACCGTCATTGTCCCCGCGAACCTTTTCATCGCTCTTCCAGGCACCATCACGGTCACCGTCCTGTTTGACGAGGGATCTCAGGATCCGCTGAACGTCTTTTCCGTCCGCCCTTTCATCATCCATGAGGGCCCGTGCAACGCCTTCAACCTTGTCCTGGGCGATTCCGTAACCGCTGGCGGTCTTGACGATCTCCATGACCTGGAGCGAGGAGACCTTGTTCCCGGTTTTTCTTTCCGCCATCCGGACAGCAAGGGAGCGTAGCCTGTTTCGATCCATGCCGGCTGCCACCGCATCGGCTGTCCGGACGATGAATTCATCACGATCGTCATCCCGGCTGTTGGCCAAACGAGCCACTTCGCCTGCGAATTCAAGACGTTCCAGGACCTTGTCCACTGCCATGACCAGCCTATCCCCGGGGACGTTCTTGGCCACTCCCTCCAGAACCTTGGCGACCACCGGCCCGGGGGGCAGTTTCCTTTCAACAGCCCGGGCGAGGGTGCCGGTCAGATGTTCCAGGGCAAGGGGGTTGACGCCTCCTTCCAGGACACGGTCCACCAGGTGCACCAGCGCGTCGGGTGACGCCCCACCCTCCAGAGCTTTTGAAAGGTTCACGCGCACCTGGTCGCGCACAGCGCCATCGGACAGGCCGTCGGCAAGTTTCTGCTTCAGTTCAGGGGGCAGTTCAGCGGCCCGGGCAGGACCCGCAGCTGCCAGGGCGCAAAACAGCCCGGCAAAAACAACGGATGCTACTGTCGCGGCCCAGCCGCGCCCCTTTTTTATGCCCTTCATCGTCTTTCCTCCGCCCTGGCCATCAGTAGACCTGGATCTCCCCATTATCACCCCTGAACACCCTGAGTATCCCCGTAACGCCGCCGAAATCATCCTTTTCAACCCGGCTCCTGCCTCCATTGACTGTGACAACACCGTCCACAAGGAAAAAATATCGATACTCCCCCGGTACGAGGTCCATTTCCACCACCCACAGATCTCCTGCAAGGGGCCGAGCTAGGACCTTGACCATGACCGGGTGGTCCGTTTGCCCCCTCAACAGGACCAGGTCCACCTCGTCGGCGCCAGGTGTCCTGACGGCAAACCGGACACTTCCCAGGGAACCCGTATCCCGAACCGGAAAATGAGAGCAGGCCGTCAAGGCCAGCACTACGAGACCGGGACCACGACTCTCAGGAAAGCTCTAGAGACCGATCCGGACAACTGAATTTTTCGAACCGAAATCATCATCGATCACATAATCCGCCGTTGGGTCAGGGATGTACTGCCGTCCATCCACAACGAAAACGTACCGGTACTCTCCAGGGGGTACCCGCACCTCAGCCTCCCAGTAACCGCCCTGGCCGGACCGGAGGGGGATCTCGCCGGACCAGCCGTTGAAATCACCCAGGACCGACACCGATCGGGCTGTAGGAGAGTAGTAGACCATCCGGAACATGAATTCCCCTCCCACAGATACAGGAGGCTGCTGGATCCGGCCTGCCAGGCCAAAACCGAGGAGGATACAGGCCGCAGCAGCTGCTGCACCGGCAAAAAAACTGCTTATTGACAGACGGGCCAGGGCCATCGGAGGCGCAGGCTTTGAGCCAGGGCGAAGCTCCGGTGCTCTCATGACCTCCATCTCCAGGGCCAGATCCTTCACCTCTGCGAGCTGGTCGAGGTACTCCTTCAGGCCAGGGTCGGTTTCCAGAAGGCTGGCGAAGGCAGCTACCCGGTCCCTGTCCAACTCCCCGTCAAGGTAGAGCTGGGCCATGTTGAGATCTTCAGGCTTCACTGCCCGTCCTCCCATGATCCTTTAAGCAGGTTCGCAAGGGCGTGACGTGCCCTGTGCACCCTGACCCTTGCAGCCCCTTCACCGACATCCAGAACCTCGGCGATCTCCCTGTAGCTCATTCCATCCACATGTTTGAGCAGAAACGGCATCCGGTAACCCTCTTCCAGCATCTCAAGGGCCCGGGACAACTCATCGGCCGTCCTTTTCCCGGACAGGAGAGACTCCGGTGTCTGCCGAGACGGCAGATCCTGGGAACCCTGCTCCACTGCCCATCTTCGTTCCCTGCCTTGTCGGATCATCTGGTTTTTCATCACATTCATGGCGATACGGTAGATCCATGTCTTGAAGGCGGAGTCCTCGCGAAACCCCTTTCTGGCCCGGTAGGCCCTGAAGGCCGCTTCCTGGAGGAGGTCAGCTGCCCACTCCCTGTCCCCGGTGGCCCTGACAAGGCAGGTAAAAAGCTGATCTGCGACCTGCTCATATTCGGTCTGGAACCGTACCTCGTCCATTTACGATCTTTACCCCTTAGACAGGAAGTGACAGGGAACGTTACAACCTGTACAGGTTATAGTTTACTTCTCAAGTTTTACAGCCAAACCTTTGCAGGAAACGAAGGAGACGGCCGCCTCCAACGGGAGTGCGGCCGTCCTGTTACCACATCTGCAAGGTTATCAGACGAGGTTCGGATCAGTCTTTATCACCACCGTGGCCGTCGTCGCCGTCATCACCATCGTCACCGTCATCGTCACCGTCGTCGTCACCGGCGTCACCGTCGTCACCGTCGTCGGGACCGTCGTCGCCATCGTGCTCGATCTCCGTCTCGTCATCATCCAGGTCACCGGCATCATCCAGATCGGGTCCACCCTGGATATATTCATCAACGATCTGATCCAGGTTTTCTCCGGTTCCATCCGTGTACGCCTCAGCCAGGTTTTCGAGCATCTCCTGGATACTCTCCCCCGTCAGGCCCGCATCGAGGGAACTCTGTATGGCGCCTTCGATGAACTGCCCTGAAACACCCGCCTCCAGGGCCTGGGATGCTTCTTCGAGGACATCCTGCTGCTCATCGACGACGTTATCGGTAATGAACTGCCTCAGGTCGTCCGGCAACGTGACGTCATCAGCACCCGCCGGGAACGCCGCGAACATCACCAGCGCAAAACCCAGGAACAAAATGGCATATCTCGAAAATGATCCACCCATCGGTAACCTCCCTGCCTGCTCTGTTAAACTTCTGTGCCCCTGGTACAGGGGCAGGCACAGGAACCTGTTTCCCATGCATTTACAGCAGTTAGACAGGTTCGGGAGGAATTCGTTACAACACATTTCAGGTTTCAAGCATTTTCATGCCGTGTTCGAAGTAACGGTCCCCGGCAGCAGCGCCCGGCGGAAAGATCCCGGACAGTTCCTCCATCTCAGCCCGGGAGATCCGCACTGCCAGGGCATTCACGTTCTCTTCCAGGTGATCGATCTTCGTGGTACCGGGGATGGGGACCAGGTCTTTGCCCCGGGAGAGGACCCAGGAAAGAGCGAGCTGCCCTGGAGTGCAGCCCATGCGCCCGGCGACTGCCATGAGCCCATGGACCAGTTCCATGTTCCTTTCGAAGTTTTCCCCCTGGAAACGGGGAAAACGCGCGAGCCTGGCATCACCCTCCTTGTCCAACTGGTCCGCCTTCGTCACCTTCCCGGCCAGCATGGCGCGGCCGAGGGGGCTGTAGGGGACGAACCCGACGCCCAGCTCCCGACAGGTGGGGATGACCTCCTTCTCGGGATCTCTCGTCCACAGGGAGTACTCGGTCTGCAGGGCGCTTATGGGGTGGACACCGCAGGCGCGCCTGATGGTATCGGGACCGGCCTCACTGAGTCCCAGGAACCGGACCTTGCCTTCCACGACCAGCCGCGACATCTCCCCCACGGTGTCCTCAATGGGCACCTCCTTGTCGACCCGGTGCTGGTAGTAAAGGTCGATGGTGTCGATCCTCAACCTTTTGAGGCTCCCCTCGCAGGCCGACCGAACGTAATCAGGACGGCCGCTCACACCGAGGAACTGGCCGGCCTCGTCCCTCACCACACCGAACTTGGTTGCGATGACGAAGTCGCCGCGCATGCCGGAAATGGCCTTGCCCACCAGTTCCTCGTTACGGCCCTGGCCGTACATGTCAGCGGTATCGAGGAAGTCGATGCCCAGGTCCCTGGCCCTGTGGATCGTTGCCATGGACCCCGCCTGATCGGCGCTGCCGTAGAACTCGGACATCCCCATGCATCCGAGTCCCATGGCCGATACGGTGAGCCCCTGATTTCCAAGGTTTCGCTTCTCCATTTGGCACCTCCTACAAACTGTGCGAAGCACAAGGAACGAAGTACGAAATAAACGATGTAAGCTGGTTCCCCCGCTGATGATCCGTTACCTGGTATAGTCTAACGGACACGAAACAGGGAGGGAAGGGGGAGAAGGGTTTTTGGTTTTTGGTTTTTGGTTTTTGGGTTTTGGGTTTTGGGTTTTGGGTGCGCGGCGCGAGCGCGCTTCCAGTTCAGGGTGGACTGTGAACCGTGAACTGTTAAACTTGATAGGGTCGCAAAAAGTCCAACCCGGAACTTTTTGCGGGTCCATCAACCTTGTTAACTTCAGCCGGAGCTGCCTATGAAATTGATCCGCAAGATCGCCATAACCACGGGAGGGGGGGACGCACCCGGCCTCAACGCCGTCATCCGCGCCGTCACCATTTCGGGGATCCGGCTCGGATGGGAGGTCTGGGGCATGAAGCAGGCCTACCGGGGGCTGCTGGACATGACGCCGGAAGAGGGCCTCATCGCGCTGACAGAAGAACGGGTCAGGGGCATCACCCACATCGGCGGGACGATCCTTGGGACCGACAACCGTGGCGATCCTTTCCAGTTTCCCACAGAGGTCAGCGGAACGCTGATGACGGTCGATCGCTCCGATGAGCTGGTGGAAAAGTTCCACTCCCACGGCTTCGACGCGCTGGTGGCCATCGGCGGTGACGGATCCCTGGGCATCGCCCACCGGCTGCACCTGAAGGGGATCCCCGTGGTAGGTGTGCCCAAGACCATCGACAACGACCTGCAGGGCACCGTGATCACCTTCGGATTCGACACCGCGGTAACAACGGCCACCGAGGCCATCGACAAACTCCACCCGACGACGGAGAGCCATCGCAGGGTCATGGTCGTCGAGGTCATGGGACGTTACGCCGGATGGATCGCCCTGAACTCGGGCGTTTCGGGGGCCGCCGACGTCATCCTCATCCCGGAGATCCCCTTCGACATCGAGAAGGTGTGCGAAGCGATCCTGGAACGGGAGCGGCGCGGCCGCAACTACTCCATCGTGGTCGCGGCGGAAGGCGCGAGGCCGAAGGGCGGCACCATCATGACCCGGGGTGAAAAAGAGATGGGACAGGAAGTCCGGTTAGGGGGACTCGCCGAGTGGCTGGCAGGGGAGATCAACCGTCGCACCGCAAAGGAGACCCGCTCAATAGTTCTCGGCCACCTTCAGCGTGGTGGAACCCCCACCACCTTCGACAGGCTCCTCGCATTGCGTTTCGGTGCCGCCGCCGTGAGGACCCTCGCGGAAGGACGGACCGGGGTCATGGTGGGACTCGACCCCCCCACCGTCACCGAGGTTCCCCTGGAAAAGGCTACCCAGCGCATGAAGAACGTCCCGTCACACTGCGACACGATCCTGACGGCCCGATCACTTGGGACCTGTCTGGGCGACTGAATTCAGGGCGAAGGGCGGAAAAACTGACGCGTGGACACGGAGATGCGGCGACACGGAGTAATAAATCGTCATTCCGGAAATCACAACATAGTCGCGATGATCCGAAATCCAGGGACACTTTGGCTGATAGCTGACAGCCAGGAACGAGGAACGACGAGCCAAGAACCAGGAAAGAGCATAAGCGTCAAATAGGCGGCCCATCGGCCGCCTATTTTCTTTGGACCTTGGACTTTGGTCTTTGGACTGGTTTTAACCTCTCCGGTCCGGGGCCCCATCACGACGATCAGAACCAGCGCTCCGCCTTTCCTTGTCCGTCGGCCTGGAAATGTCCACAAACTGGCGCCTGTCCATGCCGGGACTTCTCCTGTCTTCACTGCTTGTTCTTCTGTCCTCGAATCTGTTGTCCGTCATTTTACAGTCCTCCTACCCTCGCCCGATTTATTATCGGCAAACGGCCTGACTGAAGAAAACGCCTGCAAACCGTAACTGCCGCTTAACGCTAATATAACGATATTTTCACGGAGAACAAGAGGGGAAAGGGAGGAGTTGAGAGTTGAGCTCCCCTTTCACTTTCCCCGGTTCACGGCCTGCCCTGAGCTTGTCGAAGGGTTCACGGTTCAGGGTTTTCTCTATCCAAGCTCGTTTTCCCCATTCTTCTTTCCAGCCGTTTGATCGCTTCGGTCAGATCCGGGATCGCCGACCCGGTGCCCGGGGCAAGAGAGACAGGCCGGGCAGGAGCAAAAGAGACGACATATTTCCCGCCCATGTACAGGGAGAGGACCATGAGCAGGGGCAGAAGGACAATATTAAAAAGGTAGGCAGCCGTCTGGCGGAGGATCACCGAGGCCAGTTCACTGGACCTCGACTCGAGGTAGTTTTTAAACTTCCTCAGTTTCTGGCCGTATACGATGCCTTCAACCAAACCGCCAAAGCCCCCCTTCCGGACCTCATCCTCCACAACAACCCTTGAAGGGTCGGTTCCGTCATAGGGGAAAGGAACCGTCACCGACGGAGTGCGGATATCGCCGGCAGAGGTCTGGCTTTTTTTCCCGCTCTCCTGAAGTGAGGGCATGTCGTCCTGGAGGTCCTCCAGGAAACGGTTGGCATCAACGATGGCGGTCCCGGTAACGTTGGCCGATACCCAGCCCGCTCCTATAAAACCCAGGGGAAGCGCGACGTACAGGATCAGGGAAAAGACGGCAGCCACTACTCCGGTGCGTTGAAGCAGGTTTTTCAGTACCCTTTTTTCGACACTGAGAAGAGCTAGCCATCCGGCCGCTGAAAAGCAGATCAGGGCTGCCCAGAGGAACCAGGTGTCCACTTTCGCGGAAAGGTCCAGAAAGAAATCGGCCAGGTAGAACCAGGCAACCGCAGCCAGCATGACCTTCCAGGCAAAGTTGACGTAATCGTAAACGGCGATCGCAAGATCTCCGATACGGACATTCAGGACAAGCCCGATCTCGGAGCTGCGCAGGACGGCGAGCCCTACCTTGAGGGCGGAAAGGACCAGGAACCCTTTGATGGCCTGGTCCCGCTGGTCCTGGAGATAGCCACGGGCGGCGGCATTTACCTGATCCAGCCCGGCCTTCCCGAGGGCCGCCTCCAGGAAGGTACCACTGGAAACCGGGATAAGGGACAGGATCAGGAGAACCGTGAGACATATGGTGACGGTACGCGCGGTAAGAATGGATGAGGTTAACGGTTTCATCATAGTTAAGATCTCGGGTTAATTTTCAATCGTCCGTCCCCTGTGGACTCGGGACTTTGGACTTTGAACTTCGTTTTTTCTCCCCACGGATAAAGATCCGGACCTCATCTTCGTGCCAGCGGATCGATTCGATCTCGAAGGTCTTGAAATCGAACTCCGGAAACAGCTTGTAAAGGGTCAGCCGGTCGATGCGGGGGCGGTCCCCCTCCGGTATGTACTCTTTCATGGGCTGGATAGTTCTGCGGTCGTAGATGACGAAACGGGGTGCCCTGATGCCGTCTTCATCCGCTTCGGCGGCCGGCAGAGGCAGAACATTTTCCGACCCGGCGATCCCGGGTTTGTGCACGTGGACTTCGACCTCATCGAAATTGGACCAGTCCAGCTTGACGATGGCCAGCTCGGCCGACCCCATCCTCTCTCCCAGCAGGGCGCCGAGGGTCACCAGATCCAGGCTGGCGTACCCCTCGTCCCCGTAATAGACACCGTACAGTTCACCGCTCCCCGAATCCAGGACGCGGTAATGGGTTCGCATCCTGTATTCTTTCGGATAGGCGGGAGGGGGGAGTTTCCCGCCGCCGGCCGCCCGGGGATCAGGGACAAGGGGTCCCGGTATCGCCTCCCCGGTTTCCCCTTCTGTCCCGGTCAACGACGATAATCCCGCAAAATGGCTCGAAGAGACTTTTTGCGAGTCCATCAACGTTATTTCCTTTGCGGCTGCGTCAACCCAGTCCTCAGGAATGGACGTCTCGTCCTGATCCGTTTTATCTTCCTCCTCCGGGAAAAGCTCCTCGCTCCCCCCGGCCAGAGATATTTCCAGTGTTTCGTCCGAAAGATCGTCGAACTCGTATTCCGTTACAGATTCCCCCGTCATTTCAAGAAGCGATTCACCCTGCTCCTCTTCATCAGCAGTCTCTTCTCCATCCTTCGCACTTCGCACATCGCCCTTGGCCGGCGATCCCGGCTGGCCACCAGTCTCCTCATCTTCGAAGAGGACGTGCGGGTTTTTTGATCCAGGTGAGTCCGACGGTTCCTCAACAACGGCGATCGGGTCCCTGGAGGCGGTTGCAAAGGAAAAAAGGATGAAAAGGATGGTTGACACACCGCCCACCAAAGCGGCAGCCCGGTAAAGTACGGAGGCCGGGAAAACAAGGAAAACAGCAGCGAACAAGGCGGCTACGGCCAGGAGGGCGGCAAGGAAGGCGACGCCGAGGCCGGTCAGCACCCTGCTGCCTCCCAGAAGCAGCATGGCCGCCTGGACGCCGACAACCACGAGCAGGAGGCGGGGGGCGATGACGATCCCCCACAGCCCGCTGAAAGTGGCATAGGCAACCAGGGTGTAGGCGACAGAGGCAATCAGGACCGGTTTGCCGGCGGACATGGGTTGGGATGGTCCGGTGTTCATGGCACCTCCGGGAAGGGACACACGTGGACGGTTTATATGACAGGACATTTTAACGGGATTGGGGGGGGAGGTAAAGGAGGAGAGAAGTATACGGTTAATGGTTTTCAGTGAACAGTAAACCGTGAACTGTGCACCGTGAACTGTGCACTGGAAATCAACCTAGAGTGATGATATCATTATGTTATCACTTTAAGGAGGATTTCGCTATGCCCAACATCCTTATCCGGGACCTTTCCCCGGAGACCATCAAACAGCTGAAGACCAGGGCCCACCGCAACGGCCGATCCATGCAGTCGGAGCTCAAAAACATCATTGAAAGCGCGGCCCAGGCCGAATCCCTGGATGCGGCCATTCTTGCCGCCAGGATAAGACGGATGCTTGGCGGCCGTGAACATACTGACAGCGGCGAACTTGCAGAAGGAGCCCTCTAGATGGCACGGTTCGTCGTCGAGCCGTCCCTCGTAGTCAAATGGTTCGTACCCGAAGATCATTCGAACGCTGCAGCCCGCCTCCTGGACGGGGGGAACGAGCTTCTTGCCCCCGACACCCTGCTCACCGAGGCAGCCAGGCTGCTCACTGCAAAAACACGGCTCGGGGAGTTGACCCAGGAAGAGAGTCTGACCACCCTGGAAGCCCTCCAGGCAGCGCCACTGTGTTTCGTCCCTGCCAGCCCGCTCATGGAGGCGGCCTTGCGGATCGCCACGTCACTTGATCGCCCATTGGGCGACGGCCTATCCCTGGCCCTGGCCGTGCAGAGCGACTGCCGCCTCGTGACAACAAGCCGGACTTTGTACGATATTGTCCGGGGGACGCCTTTCTCGGTCCACGTCAAGTGGGTGGGGGACCTTCGCTGAGCAAAGCTCAACGAAGGAGTGGAAAGTAACAAGTGGAAAGTAGAAGGTGAAAGCACTAAAATACAGGCTGGTCGTTCACACCGTTGATTGATCCTCCTTTCCACATTCCACCTTAACCTTTCGAATCTCAATTTTCGACCTGCCGGAAAGGAGAAAATTGAGCCTTGCCCAACCCCAAGTACCTCCTGGAATTGAAAAGGAGGGCTGAAAAAGCCCTCAACTCAGATCCACCCGATGGTCTTACCGCCTTCACGGCATCGTGGACCCTCTGGGAGGCGGTACGCAGGAGGATGCTCATCCTGGCCTCCAAGCGTGAGGGGTGGACAGTGCAGCAGGCCCGGGACGCCCTGATCGAGGAACGCATCGACAACCCGAGATTTATCTACCTTTTCAGGGTCATAAGCCGGGAAGAGTGGGAGGAGTCCCTTCCCATGGCAGCCGGCAAACTGTGGCCGGACATCGTCAGCTCGGTTCAGCTTCGCAGAAGGATCATCCACGGAACGAGCCGCATCGGCGAAGAAAGCCTGCAGCGAAGCGCGTGGAACATCCTGCGCTTTGTGAACCTTTTAAGGGACCACCCCCTCGGCAATCCACTGGAAAAGCTCTCCGGAAAAGCCAGGCCGGTCCTTTCCGATCACAGCCTGAAGGACCGGATAGCCGCCGTCGAATAGCTCCCCTTCCGATTCACTCGTGGGACCTTCCATGCTAGAATAAATAAAAACCTGGCAGGGCCCCCACTCGGCCGATCCCTTTTGTTGCCACTCATTACCTTGCCGACCGTACCAGGCCCATTGCATGCGGGAGATCACTATTGAGGAAGGAAAGCACCGTACAGGTCGTGGCGCCTGCCATCGTTTTCGCCCTGGTCATGCACCTTGTCTTCCGGAACGTATTCATGGCTGACCTGAGCACGCCATGGCTGCTACTCGTCCTGGGAGTGCAGTCCCTGCTGCTGACAGCGTGGGCTTTTGAAAATGTCACCTACGCTTTCGCCGTAATGGGGGCCGCCCTGGCCGCCCTGCTAATCGACGGGTTCGCCGCGGTACGGGGCGCTGTCGAAGCCGGTTCCATAGCCTCCCTCCCCTTTATCGGAGCCGCGGCATCCAGTCTCCTCATCGTCGCTGCCCTCTACACAAGCTATCACCTGGCCACATCCCCGGGGTACTGGTTTGCCCACCGTTTAAGCTCCTCTTCCCGATCCGGCCAACCGGTTTCAGCCCCCTTTACACCGACTGGAAAGACCGCGTCTGTCCCGGCCTCACCAGCACTCCCGCAGTCCCGGGCTGCCACTGTTCAGACCGGCCAGGCGCCAGGAGCGAAAAAAATGAGCAACCTCTTCAGGATCCACCACGCCAGAACCGGTGAGCTTCTCCTCACCTGCCCCCGCGAACAGGTGGGCCAGGGCCTCAACATCAGGAGCCTGAGAAACCTCCTTGCCGATTACGACCCGGAAACCCTCAGGATCGTTCAGGTCGCCTGGGTGCACGACACTGCCGTGGATATCCACGTGGAGGGAGAGCTCAAGGGAGCCGGAAAAGACCACTATACGCTTCTGGATCTGGAGGAATAAAGGCAGTGAACAGGTGCATGAGGGCAGGAAGTGCAGGAAAGGAGTATTCAGTATTCAGTACTTAGTACTTAGTTCTTGGTTCTCACTTAAGGAGCTTGCCATGAGCGACAAAAAGAAGAGTCAGGTCGAGTCCTACGAGGAGCGAAGAAAGTCCGAGCGGTTTGCCTGGCTTGGGCCGCTTCTCGAAAGGAGGAAGACGCCGGTGTCGCCCCTCAAGGGTGACGAGGAGGAAGGGGAAGAGGTGGAAGAAATAAGCTGAAAAATCAGTGCACGAGTGCAAAAGTGCACCCGCTAATCTGGCGGGGTACCTGTGCAAGGAGACCCTCTTCCTGCACTCCATGCACTTGATGCACTTCATGCACGAACGAATCCGGTCTCGAGTCAGCTAGACCCTCGGCTGTAAGCCGAGGGCTTGAAGTGGCGCGTTGAATGAATTCGACTTGAAGCGCCACTTGATACCGCCGTCTTCAGACGGCGGTACTTCAAATTACAATCCATCGCCGGAATCCCCCCGACTTCAGTCGGGGGATGGCAAACCATCGTCCCCTTCGGGGACTTCAGGAAAACCTGCTTCGCCTGAAGGCGAGGGGTTTCCACCATCCCCGAAGGGGACACTAATACCGGATTCGTTCTTTCCCCGTATACACCGTCATCTTCTCCCCCCGCACGTAGCCCACGAGAGTCAACCCGGACCTCTGGGCCAGGTCGAGGGCGAGGCTCGTGGGAGCCGACCGCGACACCAGGATCGGAACCCCCATCTTGGCCACCTTGATCACGATCTCCGAAGACATCCGGCCGGTCGTAACCAGGATCTTGTCGGCCAGGTCGATCCCCTCGAGGAAACAGACCCCCCGGATCTTGTCCACGGCGTTGTGCCGCCCGATGTCATCACGAAAAACCAGGATCCCCTCCCGGTCGGCGAGGCAGCTGTTATGGACGCCCCCGGTCCCCCTGTAAAGCTCCGACCTGCGGTGCAGCTCCTTCATGAGATAATGGATCTCGTCCGGGGTGACCGCAAGGTCCGAAGTGACCGGGCTTGCCTGGAGGGAGTCGAGGACGTGATAGAAGGTGGCGCCCTTTCCGCAGCCGGATGTGACCACCCGCTTGTTCCAGAGCTTTTCCATCATCTGGACATCGCCGGCGAGGGTCACCTCCACAGACCCTGCCTCATCGTCCACACGGATGTCCACGAGGTCCTCCTTTTTTTTCAGGAACCCCTCGGAAAGAAGGAAACCGACGGTGAGTTCCCTGTTGGCGTCCCCGGTGGTGAGCAGGGTGATGAACTCCTTGCCGTTGATGGTGATGGTAAGGGGGAGTTCCCGGACGACGGACCGCTGGGTGACTTCAGCTTTATTGCCGTCAATCTGGACGACTTCTCTGTCAAGGGATTTTTCGTTACTCATCTCTTCTCCGATATGAGTGGAAAGAGGAAAGTGGAAGGTGGAAAGAAAAAGCGTTTGCTTTCCACTTGCACCTTCCCCCTTGTCACTTGTTTTCCCCCAGCATCTCCACAAATTCGTCTTCCCCCAAAACCTTTATCCCCAACTCCTCCGCCTTTGCCAGTTTGCTCCCCGGGTCGGCGCCCGCTACCACGTAGTCGGTCCTTTTACTCACCGAACCGGTGACCTTGCCTCCCAGTTTCTCGATGGCCGCCTTCGCCTCGTCCCTGGTGTACCCCTCCAGGGCCCCGGTCAGCACGAAGGTCTTCCCGGCAAGATCGTCCTTCACAGCTCCTGCCACCTGTTGAGGCCGGAAGGTCTCCCAGAGTTTTTCTGCTTCTGCCAGGTTAACGGGTTCTGCGAAGAACGAGACCACCTGCCCGGCGATCTCCGGACCGATGCCGTGGATATCCAGCATCTGCTCTTCGGTGGCCCCGGAGAGTTCTTCGAAGGTTTTGAAACGGGCCATCAGCAATTTAGCTCCAACCTGTCCCACCATGGGAATGCCAAGGCCGAAGAGAAGCCGGTCGGCCGTGCGACTGCCTTTTGCTTCCTCGATTGCCTTAACGAAGTTTTCTGCAGACTTGTCCGCGAAAAGCTCCAGCTCAAGCACGTCCTCCTTCGAAAGGGCTGCCAGATCCGAGGGAAGGGACACCTTGCCCAGGTCAACCAGCTGCGAGACCGTCTTTCTGCCCAGGCCTTCTATATCCATGGCTCCCCTGGATGCGAAGTGGAAGATCCGTGTTTTCACCTGTGCCGGGCACGCCATATTACTGCACCGGTGAGCTGCCTCCCCTTCCACCCGGATAATACCCGCATCACAAACCGGGCACTTTGCCGGCATGGACCAGGCTTGGCTGCCCTCGGGCCTCCGATCGGGGATGACCTCTACTACCTCAGGAATAACGTCCCCCGCCCTCTGGATCACCACCGTATCACCGATCCGGACATCCTTGCGGGCCACCTCGTCCTGGTTGTGGAGGGTGGCCCGGGACACCATGACTCCCCCAACGCGTACGGGCGAAAGGTGGGCCACCGGGGTTACCTTTCCGGTCCGCCCCACCTGGACGGTGATCTCCTCCACCACAGTTCTTGCCTGCTCGGGAGGAAATTTTGCCGCAATGGCCCACCTCGGGCTCCTGGCAGTGTTTCCGAGCTTTCCCCTCAGATCGAACCGGTCCACCTTGACGACCATGCCATCGATCTCGTAAGGGATCTCCTCCCGTTTTCCGAGGAGATACCTGTAGAAATCCAGAGCTTCCTCAATACCCGAACAGCGCCTGCAAAGCGGATTGATTTTTAGACCCAGCCCCTTAAGCCAGTCGAGCAGCTCCCACTGGTTGTCAGGGTAGCTATCCTCCTCCACCTGGCCAATAGCATAAAAGAAGCCGTCCAGGGGCCGTGAGGCGGTGACCGCCGGGTCAAGCTGCCTCAGGGAACCTGCTGCAGCGTTCCTCGGGTTGGCGAAGGGCTCTTCCCCCTCGGCATCCCTGGATTCGTTGAGCCGCTCGAAATCGTCCCGCGTGATGAGGACCTCTCCCCGCACTTCGAGTCGCCTGGGCACAGGCGACTCGTCCCCCATAGCCTTGGCGACGGGGGACAATCGTAATGGGATGGACTTTACCGTCCTCAGGTTGGCGGTGACATCCTCCCCCGTGACCCCGTCTCCCCGTGTGGACCCAACGGTGAGGACACCCTCCTCATAGACCAGTTCCACGCTCAGGCCGTCCAGCTTGGGTTCGGCCACGTAGACGATCTCCTCTTCGGTTTCCAGGAACCTCTTGACCCTGGCGTCGAATGCGAGCGCCTCTTCCGGGTCCATGGCGTTGGCGAGGGAGAGCATGGGGATCGTGTGGCGTACCGGGGCGAACTGTTCAGCGGGAACAGCGCCAACGCGCTGTGTGGGCGAGTCCGGAGTCCGGAGTGCGGGGTGCGCTTCCTCGATCTCGACAAGGCGGCGGAGCAGGGCATCATACTCGGCGTCGGAGACCTCCGGCGCGTCAAGGACGTAATAGAGGCGGTTGTGCCGCTCGATCTCCGTTCGGAGACGGGCAGCTTCGGCTTTTATGTGGTCAGGTAGAGTCATGGTTTGATTCAAAATCTAAACTATTTAACCGCAGAACAAGCGGCTTCTTGCCACGCCGTATTCACGCATCAGGAGTAACGAAGGCGGGAGGAACGCTGAGGGGACCCATGACAGTTCACACTTCCCCTTCTTCCTCTTCTTCCCCTTCTTCTATTTCGTCAAACCAGGTAAAGCCCTCTCCCATCCTAAATCCAGGCTTCTGACCAGTCCCGTTCCGGGTGAAGTTTCCCGAGCCGCTTCACCCCGTCGCCCACCTTTTTCAACCAGGTTTTACCCCGGCCCAGGATCGCCTCCCTGGCCATTTTGACATCTTCAGGGCGTTCTTCAAAGAGCAGATCGAATACCTGGGCAGCCTGAAGGATATCCTTTTCAACTTTCGTGTGCTCGGTCACGCTCCTCTCACCCGCCGTCAAAAGCTTGTGGTAGGCAAAGCGCGCCGGATCAGGGACGTTGACCAGGATTCCTCCACCGTTGATGGCGGCTGCCTTGACAGGATTTTCGATGAGGTAATCCATGTAAGGCAGCTGGATGGCGGAAGCGTTGAACCTGGGCAGCCTGGCGGGACCGCCCCTGGACCCTTTACGCTTCGGAGTCAGCAGGTCCACCCGAAGCGGCTTGCCCCGCACCTTGAAAGAGGTGCAGGGCTCCCTGGAATTAAAAGGAGGGACAGGAAGAAAACCCATCTGGAGGTTCTCCAGAGCTTCGGGGATGTCGGCCCTGCTCTGGGGCACGGCGACCTCCATCCTGGCCCCGCCGGCAATGTCGATGTCCAGAGTTCTGAGTGCCGCCTTGTCCCATCTGGCCCCCAGGAGGTTTCCCAGGACGATAAACGCGTTGGTCCCCACAAGGACACCGCCCAGGTGGAAAACGCCGGCTTCACCGAGGGACCTTATCACCCTCGCCGAAGCCGTGTCTGTAACGAGCGCACCCCCGGCTCTAAGCAGTGCGCAAAGCCTCTGAATGCCCTCGCGGTCCAGCCGATTGGACTCCCGTTCCTGGTGAAAGTTCTTAACGACCTTTCTCAGGGCCGGTGAATCCTTACCAAGGTAGGTTTGTTTCTTGACGCCGCCGGGTTCAGAATACTGGAAATAGTGATACGTCTCCCCCTTGACCTCCTTGGTGGTGAAGGTTCCGGGAAGTTTCCCTATGGAACGATGAGCCTCAAAGGCGATCAGCTGTTCCATCAGCTCAGCATACAGAGTCCTTGTTTCGAGGGGTATTCGCTCCATGATGACTCCTTGTGTTATACGCAGACTATACCAATACTGCGTATAACACAAGGGCTATTTGAAGGGCGTCAAATGCGCCCTGTTAATCTTTGATAGGGTCGCAAATAGTCCAATTGCCGATCTCATGGATGGCCTCACTTGAGGTGAACGGGTTCTCTTGAACTCAATACCGACTCTCTGCGACCCGTTCACTATCAGAAGGTCCAGTTCCGCGCCGGCGTGGGTCGCCCGGAAAAACACTCCTCAGGCTCAACTCCAAGCCTGCAAACTGCCTGGGCCAGGAATCCGGCAGGGGAGCGGTTGCGGTCGGCAAGCACTCTCAGGGTGGGAGAAAGGTCAGGGATTCTCTGGATCTCGTCGATAACGATCAGACCTTCCCGTTCCCTCAGGGCAAGCATGGGATCCTGCAGTCTGGCAAGGTCCGCCGGGTCCTCGAGATCGAAAAAGTGTGCAGGATCGCTCCACCGGGAGGCGATCATGCGGGCAAGGGTTGTCATGCCGGTCTGCCGTACACCGGTAATTCCCACAACCGGGTGTGCCTGTCCCGAGTCACTCCGACTTGTCACGCCACGGTCACGCCAGAGGCCTGGCTGCGGCGTGACAAGTCGCCCGGTATTCATCTCGCGGCGAAAATGACACGGCCGATGGTCTCCATCTTGCAAATCATAAGCGGGGGCGGACTACCTTTTTGTTTGAAAAGTTTTTTGATTACAGTGTCTTATGGGTTTTCGCTGTTGACTGTAGCCGCGGCTCATCCGACCATAGAACTTGTTCCACTGGGAACTTACGCGACCGGTATCTACGCCGCCGGTGCGGCCGAGATCGTAGCCCACGATCCGGTTTCGCAGCGCCTTTACGTGGTAAACGGCGCTGGCCGGAGCATCGATGTCCTTGACATGAGCGACCCGGCGAACCTGCTTCTTCTTTTTTCAATCGATCTGTCTCCTTATGGCCAGGCAGCCAACAGCGTCGCCGTGCACAACGGGGTCGTCTGCGCCGCGGTGGAGAATGTTGACAAACAGGCTCCCGGGTCGGCGGTGTTTTTCGATACCGACGGAAAATTTCTGAAAAAGGTAACAGTTGGAGCCCTGCCGGACATGGTAACTTTCTCCCCCAACGGGAACTGGGTCCTCATCGCCAACGAGGGTGAACCCGATGACGATTACACCAATGACCCTGAAGGTTCGGTGAGCATCATCGACATGAGGTTCGGCGTCTCCGGCCTCACCCAGGAAAGTGTACGGACGGCCGGTTTCAACACCTTTAACGACACGGTTCTGGACCCCAGTGTACGGATCTTCGGACCTGGAGCACCGGTTGCCGAGGACATGGAACCCGAATATATCACCATATCCCAGGACTCCAGGACCGCATGGGTCACCCTGCAGGAAAATAACGCCCTCGCCATAATCGACATCCACGAATCCCGTGTCACGGATATCGTCGGACTCGGGTTTAAAGACTGGAACCTTCCCGGCAACACCCTCGACGCCAGCAATGAGGACGCGGGGATCAACATTACGAACTGGCCTGTGCTTGGCATGTATCTGCCAGATTCCATCGCCTCCTACCAGGTCAAGGGTGAAACTTTCATCATCACTGCCAACGAGGGCGACTCTCGAGACTACTCGGGGTTCAGTGAGGAGGCGCGTGTCAAGGACATCCTTCTCGACCCGGATTATTTTCAAAACGCAGCCGAACTGCAGGACAAGGCCCGACTAGGCCGTCTGAAGATCACTACCACCAGGGGTGACGCGGATGGGGATGGGGAGTTCGAAGCCCTCTACGCCTACGGTGCACGCTCCTTTTCCATCTGGACTGCGGATGGTATCCAGGTGTTCGATAGCGGAGGCGAACTGGAGCAGGTCACGGCTGATTATTACCCCGACGTTTTCAACTCCGATGAGGAATACGATACGTTCGACGGCCGCAGCGATGACAAGGGTCCCGAGCCGGAAGGGCTGGTTATCGGCAGAGCCTTCGGGCGGGTATACGCTTTTGTCGGCCTCGAGCGTATTGGCGGGATAATGGTGTACAACGTCTCCGACCCGGCAGCTCCATACTTCGTACAGTACATAAATACACGGAACTTTTCCCGCGATCCGCTGATCGAGCCCGCAGGAAACGTGTCACCCGAGGGGATCTGCTACATAAAAGCAGAAAACAGCCCAACGGGTAATCCGCTGCTGACGGTAGCTTATGAGATAAGCGGAACGACAACCGTTTTCGAGGTTCGGGAGAAGATACTGCCTTGATTTGGACAAGGATGGGCCAGGGCGGTGATTGTCGCCCTGGCCCGCACATAACACTTGCGCGACCCTGAAAACGTATCCGTGCCAGGGCCAAAGGATCCCGATATTCCCTTCGGGATCGTCTCGAAGGACAGGAGGCTAAGATGAAAAGAGTGGCGGAAAAAGCGGCAATTTTCCTGTTGGCTGTACTCGTCTCAACGATCGCAGCCGGTTATGCGTCCGCTGAGGGGATCGATTTCGTCGCTCCCGGGGTAAAAGTTGTGGATGCGTACACCCTGAAGGCACCGAACAACCTGTACAACGGTTTTAATCCCGTCGAATCCGACGGGAGCGTTAACGTGGTTATCGAGATCCCCGCGGGGACCAACGCCAAGTGGGAAGTGTCCAGGCAGGACGGGAGCATCAAGTGGGAGTTCAAGAATGGCAAGCCCCGGATCGTCAATTACCTCGGCTACCCCGGCAATTACGGATCCGTTTCACGAACCTTGCTCCCCAAGGAGTTGGGTGGTGACGGAGATCCCCTTGACATCATCGTGGTTGGACCGGCTCTCCCCAGGGGGGCAGTGGTCAAATGCCGGCTCATCGGCATACTCAGGCTGCTGGAAGATGGTGAGCAGGACGACAAGCTTGTTGCGGTGCCCCTGGATGGCCCCCTGTCCGACGTGAACGACATCGAGGCCCTGCAGACAAAATACCCGGGCATCACCAACATCCTGGAGATCTGGTTCACAAGCTACAAAGGTCCTGGAAGCGGTATTGAGGCCAAAGGCTTCGGGAACGCCGCAGCAGCCAGGAAGGTCCTGGACGCAACGGTCAGGGCCTACAAGGATTTTGCCATCCAGTAGTGCCCGGGAAGCGGAACGTTCCCACTATTGAGGTGTGTCCGCCCGTTAAACAGGCGGGTGATCATCAATGACCGGCAATGGGAGACATCGATTTGGGGGAAAGCGAAAATGACACTTTTCGCTTTCCGTCGAGCAAAAAGTCCCGCCCGGACTTTTTGCGACCCTGTCAGTTGAT